>DASSGI010000051.1:0-8874 GCA_035857655.1 Casimicrobiaceae bacterium
GGGCCGCTCACCGTAATGGGCGAGCCGACGCGCTTGCGCCAGGTTTTTCACAATCTTCTGCAAAACGCGATCGACGCGCAGGCGGAGTCGCCGGCGCCGCACTACGACATCGACCTCGAGGCTCGCGGCGACGAAGTCGTGCTCGCATTCGGTGACTCCGGGGCCGGATTTCCTGACGCCGTGCTGCATCGCGCGTTCGAGCCGTACGTAACGACGAAGGCGAAGGGTACCGGCCTCGGACTCGCGATCGTCAAGAAGATCGTCGACGAGCACCACGGACGCGTCGATCTCGCAAACCGGGCGCCGCGCGGGGCGCGCGTCACGCTCACTTTCCCGCGTGGCCCGGGAGCAGCGTAGGATACGGGGCTGTCATGACGCCTGCCAAGGACATTCTGATCGTCGACGACGAAGTCGGCATCCGGGAATTGCTCTCGGAAATCCTGCAGGACGAGGGTTATCGCGTCAGCCTTGCCGAAAACGCGACTGCGGCGCGCGCGTACCGCTCGCGCGAGCAGCCGGCGCTGGTCCTGCTCGACATCTGGATGCCCGACACCGACGGCGTCACGCTGCTGCGCGAGTGGGCGGCCTCGGGGCAGCTGACGATGCCGGTCGTGATGATGTCCGGTCACGGGACGATCGAGACCGCGGTGGAAGCGACGAAGATCGGCGCGTTCGACTTTCTCGAGAAGCCCGTCGGACTGCAGAAACTTCTCGGCACGGTTTCGCGTGCGCTGAAGACGGCGTCGGCGCGCGAGCCGCGCCGCGTGTCGCTCTCGGCGCTCGGCACGAGCGCGGCGGTGCGTGACATCGAACGCCAGCTCGAGCAGCTGCTCGCCGCGCGCAAGCCGATCCTGATTCTCGGCGAGCCGGGAACCGGGCACGACGAGGCGGCCCGCGCATTGCACGTCCCGGACACTGTCCGGGTCGTCCTGCAAAGCGGCGCGCGCCTCGCTGCGAACCCGCTCGCGGTGCTCGAAGAACCGCGCGACGGCATGTTGTACTGCTCGGAGATCGGCCAGTACACGAAAGCCGAGCAGCGTGGGCTCGCATTCCTGTTGCCGAAGCTCGACAAGGCGAATGTGACGCTTGTGTGCACGAGCACGGAGTTGCTCGGAAATCTCGCCGCGGAAGGGAAGTTCGACGCCGCGCTGCTTTCAGCGCTCTCGGCGGGCGCTGTGCTGCTGCCGCCGCTACGCACGCGGCGCGAGGACATCCCGGCGCTGATTGACCGGTTCTGGGCGGAGGTCGCGGCCCAGGAGCGAAACGCGCAACTCACGTCGTCGCGGCTGGTGGCAACGCTGCAACCTGCGGCGCTCGCCGCGCTGACCGGAGCCTATTGGCCCGGCAACCTCGATCACCTGCAGAGCGTGATCGCGAATCTCGCGTTGTACACGGGCACCGGAGATATCACGACCGATCACGTGAAGCGGCTTCTCGGGGAAGCGGCGGCGGCGAATCAGGCGGTCGCCCCCGAGATCACGGCGCGCTTCTTCGAATTGCCGCTGCGCGAAGCGCGCGAAGCTTTCGAGCGGATCTATTTCGAGCAGCTGCTGGGGCGCGAACAGAGCAACATGAGCCGTGTCGCGGAACGCGCCGGCCTCGAGCGCACACATCTCTATCGGAAGTTGAAGCAGCTCTCCATCCGCTTTGCCCGGCGTGGCGACGACGGCAACGGCGGAAACGGCGGCGGTTGACGCGGGCGCGAGGCTTGCGACACTCGCCGCGACGTCCGGTCCTTGAGCGATTCCGCAGACTCGTCGAAACGAATGTCGCTCGTGCTGGGCGCGGTCGGCGTCGTCTACGGCGACATCGGGACCTCGCCGCTCTACACGCTCCGCCAGTGCTTCGTCGGCGAGCATCCGGTTGCGCTCACCACGGCGAACGTGCTGGGCATTCTCTCGATCATCTTCTGGGCGCTGATGATCATCGTCACGACGAAATACGTGACGCTCATCATGCGCGCCGACAACCGCGGCGAGGGCGGCATCCTCGCGCTGACCGCGCTCGTGTCGCGCGGAATGCAGAAGCACGGGCGCAGGCGCTGGTGGCTCGTGGGGTTCGGGATCTTCGGCGCCGCGATGTTCTACGGCGACGGGATGATCACGCCGGCAATCTCGGTGCTGGGCGCCGTCGAGGGCATCGAGATCATCGCCCCCAGCCTGCATCCGTTCATCGTGCCGGTCACGCTGATCATCGTCATCGCGCTGTTCGCGATCCAGAAGAGCGGGACAGCCAACGTCGGCCGCATGTTCGGGCCGGTGATGTTC
The DNA here is from genome assembly GCA_035857655.1 of Casimicrobiaceae bacterium. GTDB lineage: Bacteria > Pseudomonadota > Gammaproteobacteria > Burkholderiales > Casimicrobiaceae > CAIWHR01. The sequence continues at coordinate 2,268 of DASSGI010000051.1, forward strand.
GCGTGGTTCGCGGCTCTCGCTGCGCTCGGCGTCCATCAGATCGCGCAGACACCGACGGTACTGGGTGCGATCAATCCGGTCCACGCAGCGGCTTTTGTAGCCGACAATCCGCAGCTCGCGTTTCTCGCGCTCGGCGCCGTCGTGTTGGCGGTGACGGGAACCGAGGCGCTCTACGCGGACATGGGGCACTTCGGCGCGGGTCCCATCCGCCTCGCATGGGCGTGGTTCGTGATGCCCGCGCTCGTGCTCAATTATTTCGGCCAGGGGGCGCTTCTGATCGCGAACCCGCTGGCGATCAAGAACCCGTTCTACCTGCTCGCACCGCAATGGGCGCTGATTCCGCTGGTCGCGCTCGCGACCTGCGCGGCGATCATAGCTTCGCAGGCCGTCATCTCCGGCGCGTTTTCGCTGACGCGCGCAGCGGTCCAGATGGGCTATTGCCCGCGCCTCAAGATCCTCCACACGTCGGACCGCCAGATCGGCCAGATCTACATCCCGTTCATCAACTGGGCGTTGTTCGTCGCCGTGCTGTTGCTCGTGCTCGGATTCCGGCGCGCCGACAACCTGGGCGGCGCCTACGGCATCGCGGTCACGCTGGCGATGCTCATCGACTCGGTGCTGATCTACGTGGTGATGCGCAGGATCTGGCATTGGCGCCGGCCCGTGGCGCTGGCGATCGCGTTGCCGCTCGTCGCGATCGACGGGCTGTTCCTTGCCTCGAACTCGTTGAAGATCCCGGAAGGCGGCTGGTTTCCGCTTTTGATCGGGATCATCGTGTTCACGCTGCTTACGACGTGGAAGCGCGGGCGGGCACTTCTGATGTCGCGGCTCGCCGAGGATTCGATGCCGCTCGACATCTTCATCGAGAGCATTGAAGCGAGCCCGCCGGCGCGCGTCTCGGGCACCGCGATGTTCCTCACGTCGACGGTCGATCGCGTGCCGCACGCCTTGCTGCACAACCTGAAGCACAACAAGGTGCTGCACGAGCGTGTCGTGTTCCTGACGATTCACACGCAGGACTTTCCACGGGTTCCCGCGAGCGAGCGCATTCGCCTCTCCGACCTCGGCTGCTCGTTCTGGAGGATGGAGGCGTACTACGGCTTCGCCGAGGACCCCGACGTGCCGGAGCTCCTCGAGGCGATCGGCAAGGAGGAATTTGCCTACGACATGATGGAGACCTCGTTCTTCGTCTCGCGCGAGACGCTGATTGCAACCGTCGCCCCCGGGATGGCGATGTGGCGCGAACGACTCTTCGTTTCGATGTCGAAGATGGCGGTCAAGGCGACGGATTTCTTCCACATTCCGACCAACCGCGTCGTCGAGCTGGGAACGCAGGTGGAGCTGTAGCGGCGCGGCGAATCGGCGCTAGCGGCTGACACGGCGGGCGAAAGAAGCCTTCGAGGACGCGCGCGGAGGCAGAGATGACCAAAAGAAAAACGCCGGCGCGAGGCCGGCGTTTTCCGAATTGCTACCGCGGAGAGCGCTAGAGCGCGCCCATCTGCCCGCGCATCGACTTGATCGCCTTGCCTTCGATCTGACGGATCCGCTCCGCGGATACGCCGTATTCGTCGGCAAGATCCTGGAGCGTCGCCGGATCGCTCTCGGCGAGCCAGCGCGCCTCGATGATGCGGCGGCTGCGATCGTCGAGCTTCGCGAGCGCACGCTTCAGGCCCTCGGCGCGATTCATCTCGGTTTCCGCGCGTTCGAGAATTTGCACCGGCTCGTTCTCGTTGTCGGTCAGGTACGCGATCGGGGTGACGACGTCGCCTTCCTCGTCCGGCTGCGGCTCGAGCGGAATGTCGCGGCCCGAAAGCCGCATTTCCATCTCGACCACCTCCTCGGGCTTCACGCCGAGATCCTTCGCGATCGCGCGCGCTTCCATGTCGGTGAGGGCGCTCGAGCGGACCTTCATCCTGCGCAGATTGAAGAACAGCTTCCGCTGCGCCTTGGTCGTCGCGACCTTCACGAGTCGCCAGTTGCGCAAGACATACTCGTGAATCTCTGCCCGGATCCAGTGCAGTGCGAACGAGACGAGGCGCACGCCGCGCTCCGGATCGAAGCGGCGCACCGCCTTCATCAGCCCGATGTTGCCTTCCTGGATCAGGTCCGCCTGCGGCAGCCCGTACCCGAGGTACTTGCGGCTGACGGCGACGACGAGCCGCAGGTGCGAAAGGACGAGCTGCTGCGCTGCGTCGAGATCGTTGTCGCGCACGAGGCGCCGGCCGAGCTCGATCTCCTGCTCGGGGGCGAGCAGCGGAAAGCGGTTCACGGCCTGAATGTATTGGTCGAGGCTCCCCAGCGAAGCCGGGGTGGGCACAGCCAATGCGGTACCGGTCATCTTGGTCGTTCTCCTCAGGGGCGGCACTGGAGCGATTCCTCACCGCATGCCGCAGATTTTAGCACTCGGGCACTACGAGTGCTAATCAGGCCAGAAGTTCCCGACAAATTTAGTCGGGTTTGTTGGAAGAACCTAACAGGGCGAGGTCCAGCCCCGCCTATCCAGTCCGACCGTCGAAGCCAGCCAGGGTTTCGCGATGACCACGGGAACCGGTTCGACCCGGCGACCCGAGCCAGTGGCAGGACCATCGGGTGGGTAGTGGGCACTGACTTCAACGGAAGCCCCGGCTCCGGCGAGAATCCTCCGCGGCCGGCCGACCGCTAGCCCACCAGCGCGTCGACGAACTCCTTGGCGACGAAGGGCCGCAGGTCGTTGATCCCTTCGCCGACGCCGATGAACCGCAACGGGATCGGACGTTCCTTTGCGATCGCGGCGACGACGCCGCCCTTGGCGCTGCCGTCGAGCTTGGTCAGGACGAGGCCCGTCAGGCCGAGTGCGTCATCGAACGCCTTGACCTGCGCCAGCGTGTTCTGGCCGGTATTCGCATCGACGACGAGCAGCGTCTCGTGGGGGGCATCGGGGTCGGCTTTCCGGATCACCCGCTGAACCTTGCGGATTTCCTCCATCAGCTGAAGCTGCGTCGGCAGCCTACCGGCGGTGTCGGCAAGGACGATGTCGATGCTCCGCGCCTTCGCCGCCGCAATCGCGTCGAACATCACCGCGGCGGGGTCGCCGCCGGACTGCGAGATCACGGTGACCCCGTTTCGCGCGCCCCAGACTTCGAGCTGCTCGCGGGCGGCGGCCCGGAACGTGTCGCCGGCTGCGAGAAGCACCGAGTGCCGCTGGCTCTGGAATAGCCGCGCGAGCTTGCCGATCGACGTGGTCTTGCCGGCGCCGTTGACCCCGGCGATCATGATGACGAACGGCCGCGCGCTGGTGATTGCGAGCGGCTTCTCGAGCGGCGCAATCAGATCGACGAGCGCGGCCTTGAGGTACTCCTTCGGGTCGTCGTCCGCGCCCGCACGCTTCCAGCGCACCCGCAGGTCGTCGAGGATCTGCTGCGTCGCCGCGACGCCGACGTCTGCGGTCAGCAGTGCCGTCTCGAGCTCATCGAGCGTCTCCTCGTCGAGCTTGCGTCGCGCGAAGACCCCGGTGAGCGCGCCGTTGAGCTTCTCGCGCGAGCGCGCGAGCCCTTCGGCGAGCCGCGCGGACCAGGGCGTTTTCTCTTCGTCGTCAGACTTGCGCTTGAAAAGGTCGAACATCGTCGAGCGGAGGGCAAATTCTGGAGTGGGAATCCCTGACCGGCGATCCATTCATCGGCTGCGGCGAAATGGCTGATTTTATCCGACCCATCGAGCGCGGCGATAATGCTGGAGCGCTCCTGAAATCAGCTTCGTACTCGAGCTTGCCGTCGAAACTCGCAAACCGCGTTCGCATCACCGGAGGCGTGTGGCGCAGCCGCCAGGTCCGCTTTGCCGATGCTGCCGGGCTGCGGCCCACGCCGGATCGCGTCCGCGAAGCGCTTTTCAACTGGCTCGGACAGGATCTCTCCGGGTGGCGATGTCTCGATCCCTACGCAGGGACGGGCGTGCTTTCTCTGGAGGCTGCGTCGCGCGGCGCCGCGCTCGCGGTTGCCGTCGATCGCAGTCCCGCCGCGATTGCGGCGATCACTGCTGCGAAGGCGACGCTCTCCGCCGACGCGCTCGAGCTGCACGTCGCCGACGCACGCGCGTTTTTCGCGCGCGAACGCCGCCTGTTCGACCTCGTGTTGCTGGATCCGCCGTTTCGCGACGATCCCTGGGGCTGGCTGCTGCCCGCGAGCGCGGCGCGACTCGCGCCGGGAGGTTACGTATATGCAGAGGCGGGACGCGCGATCGGCCCTCCCTCGGCTCTCACGACGTGGCGAAGCGACAGGGCGGGGCAAGTGCATTATCATCTTTTCGCTCGATCGACCTCGGAAAGTTGAATTGCGCGGCGCGGCGACCGCCGGACGGATGGCCCGCAGCCGCCGTCCCCGGTCGGCCGGCCGACGCGAACCTCGCCGGAACTTCTCGCCCACCATGCTTACTGTCATCTATCCCGGCACGTTCGATCCTTTTACGAACGGTCACGAAGACCTCGTGCGGCGCGCGTCCAAGACCTTCGACCGCGTGATCGTCGGGGTTGCCGACAGCGCCGGCAAGCAGCCGTTCTTCACGACTCTGGAGCGGGTCGAAATGGCGCATGAAGTCGTCGCGGCGTTCCCGAACGTAGAGGTCAAGCCGTTTTCAGGGTTGTTGATGGACTTCGTCCATGAACAGGGCGCGCACGTGGTCATGCGCGGGCTGCGGGCGGTGTCCGACTTCGAATACGAGTTCCAGATGGCGGGAATGAACCGGCGACTCTTCCCCGAGGTCGAAACACTGTTCCTCACCCCGTCGGAAGAGCACACGTTCATCTCGGCGACGATCGTTCGCGAAATCGCGAGGTTCGGCGGCGACGTTTCATCGTTCGTCCACCCGGCGGTCCTCGCGCGATTGAAGGCGAAGGTGGGGGCCCGCAAATAGCGCGCGAACCATGGCGCTGATCATCACCGACGAGTGCATCAACTGCGACGTCTGCGAGCCCGAGTGCCCGAACGGCGCTATCGCGCAGGGGCCCGAGATCTACGTGATCGACCCGAAGAAGTGCACCGAGTGCGTCGGGCATTTCGATACGCCGCAGTGCGTCGAGGTGTGTCCCGTCGACTGCATCCCGGTCAATCCGCACTTCGTCGAGACCAGGGACGAGCTTCGCGCGAAGTACGAAGCGCTGATGGCGGCGGGCAACGCGCCCGCGCGCCGAGCCTGAGCTCCGGCTCGCGTCAGGCTGCGTTGGCTGCGGCCGGCACGGCGTCCGGCTGCATCACGATTCCGTCGATCACCTCGATGCTGCGCGCGAGCGTGGAGAGCTGCGCAGTGATCGCTTCATCCTGGTGCTCGAGCTCGCTGATGCGCTCCTCGAGCTCGTCGCTCGCGCTGTGGATGCGCTGGACGCTGTCGAGCCTGCGCCGCAGCTGCAGGTGGTGCTCGCGAACCTGCGTTTCGAGCGGCGACATCACGGCGCGCAGCCAGCTCTCGACATCGCGGTTCGCGACGTCGTAGACGTGCTTGACCCGCGAGGCGATCGTCTCGAAGAAGCGCCGCGTCAACGCGAACTTCGCCTTGCTCAGCATGTTCCACAGCGTGTTGAAGTGCTCGTTGTACGCGCGCTCCAGACGATCGATTTCCTTCTGATACTTGAGCATCGAGAAAGGCGGTGGAACGAACGGGTCGGTTCCCTGCTCGGCCGAGAAGCGCGCGTACATCGCGCGCATCATGTCGTGGATCTCGCCCGCGCGGCGCGCAGCGTCGTCGAGGTCGCGGCGGATCGACGTGAAGAATTCGGCCATCGCCGTGCGCACGCCCTTGGTAAAAGGACTCCGTTCGATGCTGCGCCGCGTGCGCCCCGCGTTCGTCCGCAGCGCCTCGAGGCCGATCACGTCGAAGAGCGCGTTCGTCTGCTGCGTGAAGACCGTGCGCAGCGCGGTGAACCGCTGCAGTCCCCGCTCGAAGAGCTCCTTCTCCTCGCGGACGCGCTCCATCATGTGCTCGACGACGTCCTGGTTCTTTCCACGCAGCTCGCGCAGCTCCGCGAGCTGCTCGGCGATGTTTACCTGCCGCGCCTCGAGCAGCGAGTTGACGCCCCCGACGAGCGAACGCACTTCGGCTTGCGCAGTCGCTCCGACGATGCCCCGCTTCGCGGGGATCAGATTCGACGTGAGCGCGTCCTCGAGCGCGGGAACTCGGCTTCGCGCGAGGAGCTCGTCGTCGCCGTTGACCTTCGCCACCAGCGCCTTCTGCGCCGACACTGCGTGGACCTGCGATGGCCCGAGCCCGAGAAGCGATGCGGTCGTCGCGATCTGGCGATCGATCTCGGCATCGATCGTCGCGGCGGGCCGGAGCTCATCCCAGAGCGTGTCGATCTTGTTGAGGATGACCAGGCGGCCCGCTTTATGCGTTGCGTCGTCGCCTGCAAGGTGGCGATTCCACACGTCGAGGTCGGTCTTCGTGACGCCGGCATCCGCCGCGAGGACGAACAGGACCGCGTGTGCGCTCGGCAGAAGGCTCAACGTGAGCTCGGGTTCAGTGCCGATCGCGTTGAGCCCCGGGGTGTCGAGGATGACGAGCCCCTGCTGCAGCAGCGGGTGCGGCACATTGATGATCGCATGGCGCCAGCAAGGCACGTCGATCTCGGCGCCATGGCCCGGTG
>DASSGI010000052.1:0-18006 GCA_035857655.1 Casimicrobiaceae bacterium
GGATTCACGTTCTTCACGAACTACGACAGCCGCAAGGGCCGCGAGCTTGCGACACGGCCTCGCGCGGCGTTGCTCTTCTTCTGGCCCGAGCTCGAGCGCCAGATCCGCATCGAGGGCGCTGTCGGCAAGGTCGACGCGGCCGAATCCGGCGCGTACTTCGCGGGGCGCCCACGCGGTTCGCAGCTCGGTGCCTGGGCGTCGCCTCAGAGCGCGCCGATCGCCGATCGCTCCGCGCTCGAAGCGCGGTTCGCCGAAGTCGCCGCCCGCTACCGCGACGAGAGCACGCCCGTTCCGCGCCCGCCGCATTGGGGCGGGTATCGCGTCGTGCCCGAGTCGATCGAGTTCTGGCAGGGTCGCCCGTCGAGGCTGCACGACCGCATCCGCTATCGCCGAACGCGAAGCGAGCAACCCGCATGGATCGTCGAGCGGCTGGCGCCGTGAGCCCGCAGGGCCGCTCCCAAGGGCGAACAAGTCCCGAAGCGCGAAGCGTGAAGGGTAGTCCAATGAGCCCGCCGGGCCGCTCCCGAGGGCGAACAAGTCCCGAAGCGCGAAGCGCGGAGGATAGTCCAATGAACTCGCGCCTGAGCGAGGAGCCCAGGTGAAGGGAGGCGAGGTCAGCACCACGCGCACGCTCGCTGCGCTCATCCTGCTCGGAATAGCGAATCACACGGTCCTCAGCGGGAGCCGCGTGATCGTCTCCCTCGACGCGCTGTCGATGGGCGCGTCGCCGTTCACCGTCGGCGTGCTGATGGCGCTCTATGCGCTGCTGCCGATGTTGCTGTCGGTCGCCGCCGGTCGCGTCTCGGACCGCGTCGACTATCGTTGGCCGATGCGGATCGGGTCGGCATTGGTCGCAATCGGTGCAGTGCTCCCCATCGCGTTTCCCGGGTTTCCCGCGCTTTTCGCGAGCGCGCTGCTGATCGGTGTCGGCTTCATGGCTTTTCAGATCGCCGCGCAGAGCGCGACCGGCGAGGTGGGCGGGCTGAAGCGGCGCACGCGCAATTTCACGCTGCTCTCGCTCGGTTTCTCGATATCGGGGTTCATCGGTCCACTGGTCGCCGGGTTCGCGATCGACCACTTCGGCTTTCGCGCGGCGTTCGCGTTGTTCGCGCTGATTCCGCTGATCCCGATCACGGCCTTGTCGGGCCGGCGCTTCGACCTTCCGGCGAGGGCTCCGCACGCCGGACCGAAGCATCACGGCGGAATGCTCGCGCTGCTGCGCCATCGAACGCTTCGCCGCGTGTTCGCCATGAACGCGCTGCTGTCGATGAGCTGGGATCTCCACTCGATCTTCGTGCCGATCTACGGCGAGCGAATCGGACTGTCCGCTTCGGAGATCGGTGTTCTCCTCTCGGCGTTCGCAGCGGCGACCTTCGCCGTGCGCTTTTTCATGGGCAGGATCGCGCGCCGCCTGACCGAGCATCAGGTGCTCACGGGGGCGCTGCTTCTCGCGGGCGCCGTTTACCTCGTGTATCCGTTGTCGACGAGCATGCTGGGCCTCCTCGCGCTGTCGTTCACGCTCGGGCTCGGGTTGGGAAGCGGCCAGCCGATGGTGCTCTCGCTGCTGCACACGCATGCGCCGCCGGGGCGCGTCGGCGAGGCCGCCGGCGTGCGCTTGTCGCTCATCAACGCGATGTCGGTCGGCGTGCCGCTCGCCCTGGGGGCGGTCGGCTCGTCGGTCGGGATCGGCCCCGTGTTCTGGTCCGTCGGCACGTGCCTGGTCACCTGCGGATTCGTTGCGAAGCGCAACGGGCCGCGCTAGGACGCCGACGCGAAATGCGCGGACGACGATTTCCGCTGGAGCGCGCCGGCTACGCGCGCCGCTTGAGCTTTTCGGTGAAGTGCTTGCGGAACTTTGCGACCTTGGGAGCGACGACGACGGTGCAGTACGGTTGCCCCGGATTCCGGGCGAAATACTCCTGGTGGTAGCGCTCGGCCTCGTAGAACGGCGCCGCGTCGGCGATCTCGGTGACGATCGGCTCGTCCCAGAGCCCGGCCGCGGTAAGCTCCTCGACGACCGATTCCGCGGCAGCGCGCTGCTCGGGCGTCTGGCAGAAGATCACCGAGCGGTACTGCGTGCCGACGTCATTGCCCTGCCGATTGAGCGTTGTCGGATCGTGAATCGAGAAGAACGCGGTGAGGAGATCGCGGAACGCGAGGCGCTTCGGATCGAAGCGCACGCGCACGACCTCCGCATGTCCGGTTCGGCCGCTGCACACCTGCTCGTACGTCGGGTTCGGGGTCGCGCCGCCGGCGTAGCCCGATTCGACCGAATGCACGCCGTCGAGCTCATCGAATACCGCTTCGAGGCACCAGAAGCAACCGCCGCCGAGGACCGCGGTTTCGAGAGACGGCGCGTTTGTCGTTTCACCCATCGAAAGCTCCCGGGAAGTCGTTCGGGGCCGTCGCCCCGCAGGATCCGTATGTTTGGGTCGCCGAGGTGCACCACAAGCTTACATCCAACGGGACGCCGGCGTTCGCGCAGCGCCATGCGAGAATCCGGCCCGCCGTTCGGAAGCGGATCGCCATCGTGAGGGTGCCCGCCATCATCACCGGTCTCGTCATATTCGTCGGGCGCGTCGTGGCCAGGACGCGGCAGATCGGGCTCGCGCGCGCGGCAGGAAGCCTCGCGTTCACCACGTTGCTCGGCATCGTGCCGCTCGCGACGCTGGCGCTCGAATTCGTCGCGCGCTTCCCCGTTTTCCAGCAATGGCTCGATGCTCTCGAGACATTCTTGCTGAAGCACATGCTGCCCGAGAGCGCGAACGCCGTCGTGCACACGCACATCCGCCAATTCACCGAGAAGGCGGCAGGATTGACGGGCGTATCGATCGTATTCATCGTCGTCACCGCGACGATGCTGATTGCAACGGTCGAGCGCGAGATCAACGCGCTCTGGGGTGTCCCGCGCCGGCGTTCGATCCCTCGGCGACTGTTCGTCTTCGTGATGGGCGCGACGCTCGGGCCCGTGCTCGTCGGCGCGAGCATTTCGGTCTCGACGTGGCTCATCACCCAATCGCTCGCCGCGGTGCCGTTGCACGGGAGGGTCGCGCCGCTGGTCGTGCCGCTCCTCCCGCTCGCCTTTTCAACGCTCGCGCTCGCTCTGCTCTACGAGACCGTTCCGGCGCGCCACGTGCCCTGGCGTTTCGCGTTCGCCGGAGCGCTCCTCGCCGCACTTGCGTTCGAGGGCTTGAAGCACGGCTTCGCGCTTTACCTCGCGCACGTGCAGACCTATGAGGTCGTTTACGGCGCGCTCGCCGCTTTGCCGGTGTTCCTGATCTGGATTTACCTTTGCTGGCTGATCGTTCTCGCCGGAGCCGCGGTGTCGGCGACGCTCACGCTTCCCGCCGAAGCGGCGCCGCGCCGCGGCATGAACGCGCAGCGATCGTGAAATCGCTGCAGCTTCGTTCCGGCGCGCGCGGAGCTGTCGCCGCGCTGACGTCATCGCGCGACCAACACCGCACGCGCATCTCATTTGTCGCGGCTTGCCGAATCGGAGCCGCCACGCTACATTGCCGCCTTTCGTAACGGAGCACTGACGCCGTGTGGTCTATCGTACAAGCGGCCGGCTGGCCGATCTGGCCGCTGATCTTCGCCTCGATCGTCGCCCTCGCGCTGATTCTCGAGCGCCTGTGGTCGCTCCGGCAAAGCGCGGTCGCACCGCCGGACCTGGTCGATCGCGTGCTGACGGAGTATCGGCAGAATGGAGCGACGCCGGAGCTCATCACGCGAACCGCGCAGCACGGACCCCTTGGGCGGATCCTCGCGGCGGGGCTCGCCAACGTGAAGAGCCCGCGGCCGGTCATCAAGGAGGTGATCGAGGAAGTCGGACGGGTCGTCACGCATGATCTCGAGCGCTTCCTCACGACGCTCGGCACGATTGCTGCGATGGCGCCGCTCCTGGGGCTGTTCGGCACCGTCGTCGGGATGATCGAGATCTTCGGCTCGCAGACCGCCGCGGGATCGAACCCGATCCAGCTCGCGCACGGGATTTCGGTCGCGCTCTACAACACGGCGTTCGGGCTGATCATCGCGATCCCCAGCATGATCTTCTACCGCCACTTCCGCGCCACCGTCGACAGTCTCATCATCGAGATGGAGCAGCAGGCGATCCGTCTCGTCGATTTCGCCCACGGCGAACGCAAGTAGCGCACGCATGAACCTCCGCGGAACCAAGGCGAGCAACGAGCCCGAGATCAACTTCATCCCGCTGATCGACGTGCTGCTCGTCATCCTGATCTTCCTGATGGTGACGACGACGTACCAGCGCGTCGCCGAGCTGCAGATCACGCTGCCGGAGGCCGACGCCGAGCAGATGAAGCAACGGCCGAGGGAGATCAACGTCGGCATCGACGCGCAGGGCCGGTACCTGATCGACAAGAACGTCTTCACGTTCACGACGGCAACAGCGCTGGCCGACGCGCTCAAGCAGGCGGCCGGCGATGCGAAGGAGCCGGTGATCATCATCAATGCGGACGCCAATGCGACGCACCAGTCGGTGATCCACGTGATGGAAGCGGCCCGGATGGCGGGCTACATCCACATCACGTTCGCGACGCAGTCACCGCCGCCCAAGTGACGGGCTGAGGTGCGCTCGCGAGCGCGCGTATGAGCCTCGTCGCCGACTGGTATTCGCCGCGGCCTTCGCCCCTCGCAGTTGCGCTACGCCCGGTTTCGCTCGTCTTCGGCGCCGTAGTCGCGGTGCGGCGCGCGCTCTATCGCGCGGGGCTGCGCAAAAGCGTAGCCCTCCCGGTGCCCGTGGTGATCGTCGGCAACATCACGGTCGGCGGCAGCGGCAAGACCCCGCTCGTCGCCGCGCTCGTCCGCGCGCTCGGAGAGCGCGGATTCCATCCGGGTGTCGTGAGCCGCGGCTATGGGCGCGATCGCAGTGACGATGCACCGATCCTGGTCGGGGCGCACGACGATCCGCGGCGCGTCGGCGACGAGCCGCTGCTCCTTGCGCGCGCCGGATGCATCGTCGCCGTAGCGCGCGACCGCGTTGCCGCCGGCCGCGCGCTGCTCGAGCGCCACCCCGAGTGCGACGTCGTCATCGCCGACGACGGCCTTCAACACTATCGACTCGAGCGGACCGTCGAGATCGCGGTCGTCGACGCGGCGCGCGCGCTGGGTAACGGCTGGCTGCTTCCCGCGGGGCCGCTGCGCGAGCCCGCGGCAAGGCTCGACGAAGTCGATGCGGTCGTGGCACTCGTGACCGATGGCGAGCGTTCGGCGCCACCAAAACTGGACGCATTCGCGATGACGCTCCGCACGGGGCAATTCGCGCGCGTCGGAAGTCCCGGAACGACGGCGCCGGCCTCGGCGTTCGACGGCGAGGGGGTGCACGCCGTCGCGGGGATCGGGGACCCGACGCGATTCTTCGCACAGCTCAATTCGCTGGGCATCAGCGCGATCGAGCATCCCTTCCCCGATCATCATCGATTCACGGCAAGCGACATTGAATTCGCCGGCGCCCGCGCGGTGTTGATGACCGAGAAGGACGCGGTAAAATGCGAAGCGTTCGCCGACGAGCGCTGCTGGTATCTGCCCGTGCGCGCTCAGGTCGACGATTCCCTCGTGGCACTGATCGAGAAACGGATCCGTGGACCCGAAGCTGCTTGAAATCCTCGTCTGCCCGATCACCAAGGGTCCGCTCGTCTACGACAAGGACAAGCAGGAGCTCATCTCGAAGTCGGCGCGGCTCGCGTACCCGATTCGCGACGGGATACCCGTGATGCTCGAAGACGAAGCGCGGCGGCTGGAGCCGAGTGAGTACGAGTGAACGAGGCGGCCGACAACTCGACCGTGGCATGACTTTACCGTCGCGGAGGCCGCGAGTGAGTGCGGCGGAAGACATGCAGTAGTTGGCGTGCCGAGCTTGTGACCCCCTTCACCGTCATCATTCCCGCGCGCTACGCGTCGACGCGGCTCCCCGGCAAGCCGCTTGCCGACATCGCCGGCAAGCCGATGGTCGTGCGCGTCGCGCTGCGCGCGCAGCAGGCGGGCGCGGACCGCGTCGTCGTGGCGACCGACGACGGCCGCATCAAAGCCGCCGTCGAAGCGCAGGGCATCGCAGCATGTCTGACGCGCACCGATCATCCGACGGGCACCGATCGGCTCGCCGAAGCCGCGCAGCTGCTCGGCCTCTCCGACGATGCAATCGTCGTCAACGTCCAGGGCGACGAGCCGCTGCTATCGCCGGCGCTGATACGCGCGATGGCCGAGCTTCTCCATGCGCATCCCGATGCCGCGATTGCAACGGCATGTCATCCGATTGCCGACGAGGCCGAGGCGTTCAATCCGAACGTCGTCAAGGTCGTTCTCGACCATCGCAACTACGCGCTCTACTTCAGCCGCGCGACGATTCCATGGGCGCGCGACGCTTTCGGCGGCGGCAGAGTCCCCGTTCCGCAAGGGCTCCCGATTTATCGCCATTACGGCCTCTACGCGTACCGCGCGGGCTTTCTCCGCGTCTATCCGACGCTCGCTCCCGCTGCAGTCGAGCGATTCGAGGCGCTCGAGCAGTTGCGCGCGCTGTGGCACGGCTTCCGCATCGTCGTCGAAGTGACCAGCGGCACGCCGGCGCCGGGGATCGACACGCCCGAAGATCTCGAGCGCGTTCGCGCGCTATTCGCCTCCGGCGCCGCGTGACCGCGCGCGATTGACCCTTCCCCCGTTTGCGGACAGAATCGTCCGCCGGAGGGGGGACATGCGACTCATTCTTCTCGGCCCGCCAGGCGCCGGCAAGGGCACGCAGGCGGGCTTCATCACGCAGGCGTACGGAATACCTCAGGTGTCCACCGGCGACATGCTGCGTGCGGCAATCGCCGCAAGGACTCCGGTGGGCCTCGCCGCCAAGGCGGTCATGGATTCGGGGGCGCTCGTTTCCGACGACGTCATCATCGCGCTGGTCAAGGACCGGCTCAAAGCGCCGGACTGCGCGAAAGGCTATCTCTTCGACGGCTTTCCGCGAACGATCCCGCAGGCCGATGCGATGCGCGACGCGGGTGTCGGCATCGACTATGTCCTGGAGATCGACGTTCCCGATGCGGCGATCATCGAGCGGATGAGCGGCCGGCGGTGCCACGTCGCCTCCGGCAGGACGTATCACGTTCTGTACAACCCGCCGAAGGTATCCGGCAAGGACGACGTGACGGGCGATGCGCTGATCCAGAGACCCGACGATCGCGAGGAGACCGTCAGAAAGCGCCTCGACGTCTATCGCGCGCAGACGAAGCCGCTCGTCGCGTATTACGAGAAGTGGGCTGCGAGCGGCGACCCTCGTGCGCCGAAGTACCGAGCGATCGACGGCACCGGAGACGTCGACGCGGTGCGCGACGCCTGCCTCGCAGCTTTGAAGAGTTGACGCTCACCGCACCCTCGGTGTCTGTGGTGATCTGCAGCATCGATGCCGCGAAGTTCGCGCGCGTGACGGCCAACTATCGCTCGCTCTACGGCGAGCGCGAGCTCGAGATCGTCGGCATTCACGATGCACGCTCGCTCTCCGAAGGCTACAACCGCGGAATCTCCCGCTCGCGCGGCGAGCTGGTGATCCTCTCGCACGACGACATCGAGATCCTGACGCCCGATTTCGCCGCGCGCATCGATCGCCATCTCGGAGAGTTCGATCTGATCGGCGTTGCCGGCACGACACGGCTGGTGACCGGCAAGTGGGAGTCCGCCGGCGATCCGTACGCGTTCGTGCTGATCAGCTCGCCATGGCCCGAGCCAGCCGGCTATCTCACCGTGCTCCGCGGCGGCGGCCCGCTGGTGGTGCCGCAAATTCAGGCTCTCGACGGCGTCTTCATGGCGATGCGCCGCAACGTCGCGGTCTCGACACCGTTCGACGAAGCGCTCTTCGATCATTTCCATCTGTATGATCTGGACTTCTCGTTTCGGGCGTATCGAGCCGGTTTCGCGCTCGCGGTCTGCCGCGACATCGTGGTCCTCCATCAGTCGATGGGAACGTTCGACGCCGTCTGGGAAGAGTACCGGCGGCGCTTCGAGGCGAAGCACCGCGAGCTGCTCCCCGACAGCTGGGACCCGAAAGTCGGTTTTCACGCGACGTTCTTCGCGACGAGCACCGACGAGATCCGCAAGCGCTGCGATCCCGCGCGCCTCGCCGAGCTCGCCGGCCAGCTCGCGCAGCAGAATGCGAACCTGTAACGCGAACGGAAGGATCCGAACATGCCATCGACCACCAGGCGCAATGCGTTCTACGCGCAATCGGGCGGCGTGACCGCCGTCATCAACGCAACCGCGGCGGGCGTCATCGAGACCGCGCGGGCGCAGCGGAAGCACATCGGCAAGGTACTCGCGGGCCGCAACGGAATCATCGGTGCGCTCACCGAGGACCTGATCGACACTTCGAAGGACAGCGCCGCTGCGATCGCCGGCCTCATCCACACGCCGGCCGGCGCGTTCGGCTCGTGCCGCTACAAGCTCAAGGGGCTCGACGAAAGCCGCGCGCAATACGAGCGGCTGATCGAAGTGTTCCGAGCGCACGACATCGGGTATTTCTTCTACAACGGCGGCAACGATTCAGCCGACACGTGCCTCAAGGTGTCGCAGCTTTCGGAGCGCCTCGATTATCCGCTCGTTGCCGTGCACGTGCCGAAGACCGTCGACAACGATCTCGCGGTGACCGACAACTGCCCCGGCTTCGGTTCCGTCGCGAAATACGTGGCCACGTCGATGCGCGAAGCGGCGTTCGACGTCGCCTCGATGGCGAAGACGTCGACGAAGGTTTTCGTGCTCGAGGTGATGGGGCGCAACGCCGGCTGGATCACCGCCGCAGTCGGCATGGCCGAGGATGCCGCGACGCCGATTCCGCTGGTGCTACTCTTCCCCGAGATCCCGTTCGACGAAGCGAAGTTCACCGCGGCGGTCGAGGCCAACGTCAAGCAGTTCGGCTACTGCTGCATCGGCGTGTCGGAGGGCCTGAGAAATGCAGACGGGAAGCTCATGGCTGAAACGGGGACGAAGGATGCGTTCGGCCACGCGCAACTGGGCGGCGTGGGTCCGCTCATCGCCGGCGTCGTCAGGGATCGCCTCGGGTACAAGTTCCACTGGGCGGTCGCGGATTATCTGCAACGCGCCGCACGGCACATCGCGTCGAAGACCGACCTCGAGCACAGCTACGCGGTGGGCAAGGCCGCGGTGCAGCTCGCGGTCTCCGGTCGCAACGCCGTGATGCCGGCGATCATCCGCAAGTCCGATTCACCGTATCGCTGGAGGATCGAGGCCGTTCCGCTCGACAAGGTGGCGAACGTCGAGAAGAAGCTGCCCGCGGACTTCATCACCGCGGATGGCTTCGGCATCACCGCGAAAGCCCGCGCGTACCTCGCTCCGCTGATTCGCGGCGAAACCTATCCGCCGTTCAAGGATGGCGTGCCTCGGTACGTGCGCCTCAAGAACGTCGCGGTCGAGAAAAAGCTCGCGACCGAGTTCAAGGTCTGAGGACGACGGTTAGCGGTTCGAAGATCAACGCACGCACAAGCCGAGCCGACTTCGACATCACGGGACCAAGCCAGACCCGGTAACGAGAAACACGGTCGGCTCGACCGGAACCGGTCGAAACTGGCATAATTACCTGTTTTTCGAGGCGGCGAGCGAGTTCGCGCGAAGCTCGCCTCGATAGCCGTCGAAGCGCTCGGGCGCCGAGTCCCATGAGGCTCGCGCCCCGGCGAACGGGCCGATCACAGGCCCTGCGCCGCAGTTTCGTCACGGTTTCTTGCCATTCTTTTCGGGTTAGGGAGAGTCACAAAATGTCCACAGGGGTCATCTTCGCGCTGCTCTGCGCGGTTGCGGCGATCGTCTACGGCATCGTATCCACGAGCTGGATCATGGCGAAGGCGTCCGGAAACGACCGGATGCGCGAGATCGCCGCGGCGGTCCAGGCCGGCGCACAGGCCTATCTCAACCGCCAGTACATGACGATCGGCATCGTCGGCGTGCTGCTGTTCATCATCATCTGGTGGTTCCTCGGCGGCGCGACCGCGGGCGGATTCGCCGTCGGCGCGATCCTCTCGGGCCTCGCCGGCTACATCGGGATGAACGTGTCGGTGCGCTCGAACGTGCGCACTGCGGAAGCGGCGCGCACGGGGCTCAACGAAGCGCTCGCCATCGCCTTTCGCGGCGGCGCGATCACCGGGATGCTGGTCGTCGGCCTCGGACTTCTCGGCGTCGCGGGCTTCTACTGGTTCCTCGTCGGCTCCGCACACGGCGCGCCGAATCTGATGACCGAAGGACTGCATCATGCGATCGAGCCGCTCGTCGGTCTCGCTTTCGGCGGCTCGCTGATCTCGATCTTCGCGCGGCTGGGCGGCGGAATCTTCACGAAGGGCGCTGACGTGGGCGCCGATCTCGTCGGCAAGGTCGAGGCGGGAATTCCCGAAGACGATCCGCGCAATCCGGCGGTGATCGCCGACAACGTCGGCGACAACGTCGGCGACTGCGCGGGAATGGCCGCCGACCTCTTCGAAACGTACGCGGTGACGCTCGTCGCGACGATGCTGCTCGGAGCGCTGCTGTTGAAGTCGAACGCCGAGGCCGCCGTCACCTATCCGCTGGTGCTGGGTGGAGCGTCGATCATCGCGTCGATCATCGGCTGCTTCTTCGTGAAGGCGAGCCCCGGCGGGAAGATCATGAACGCGCTCTATCGCGGGCTGATTGTCGCCGGCGTCATCTCGGCGATCGCGTTCTGGTTCATCACCGCCTGGTGGATGGGCGGCGTCACCGCCGCGAATCCCGAGCTCACCACGCTGCGCCTGTGGGGCGCGGGGCTCGTCGGCCTCGCGCTCACCGCGGCGATGGTCGTCATCACCGAGTACTACACGGCGACCGAGTTCAAGCCCGTTCGGCACGTCGCGCAGGCGTCGACCACAGGTCACGCGACGAACATCATTGCCGGCATCGGCGTGTCGATGAAGGCGACCGCGCTGCCGGTCGTCGCCGTCTGCATCGCGATCTGGGTGTCGTATCTGCTCGCAGGCCTGTACGGCATCGCGATCGCCGCGACGTCGATGCTGTCGATGGCGGGAATCATCGTCGCGCTCGACGCGTACGGCCCGATCACCGACAACGCCGGCGGAATCGCCGAAATGTCGCAGCTGCCCGATTCGGTGCGCGCGATTACCGACCCGCTGGACGCCGTCGGCAACACGACGAAGGCGGTCACGAAGGGCTACGCGATCGGTTCGGCGGGCCTCGCCGCGCTGGTGCTCTTTGCCGACTACACGCATGCGCTCGAGACCTCGCAGATCGGCGTCTCGTTCGACCTGTCGAATTACAAGGTCATCGTCGGACTCTTCATCGGCGGCCTGATTCCGTATCTCTTCGGCGCGATGGCGATGGAAGCGGTCGGCCGCGCTGCCGGCTCCGTCGTCGTCGAAGTGCGCCGCCAGTTCAAGGAGATCAAGGGCATCATGGAAGGTACGGCGAAGCCCGAGTACGGTGTGGCCGTCGACATGCTGACCAAGGCGGCGATCAAGGAGATGATCATTCCGTCGCTGCTGCCGGTGCTCGTGCCGGTCGTCGTCGGACTCGCGCTCGGTCCGCAGGCGCTGGGCGGCCTGCTGATGGGCACGATCGTCACCGGACTCTTCGTCGCGATCTCGATGACGACCGGCGGTGGCGCGTGGGACAACGCGAAGAAGTACATCGAAGACGGTCATCACGGCGGCAAGGGCTCGGATGCGCACAAGGCTGCGGTGACCGGCGACACGGTCGGCGACCCGTACAAGGACACCGCGGGCCCCGCCGTCAATCCGCTGATCAAGATCATCAACATCGTCGCGCTGATGATCGTGCCGCTGCTCGGCAGCCTCTACGCAGCGAACCCCGTCGCGGCACCTGCAAGCGTGAGTACGCCAGCCGCAGTGTCGGCGCCCGCATCGCCGCAGGCGCCCGCTGCTCCGACGGCTCCGGCGCCTGCAGCCGCTCCGGCGCCCGCCGCTGCGACAACCCCGGCGCCGGCTTCTCCCGCATCGACGGCACCTGCTCCCGCGCCTGCGGCCGAGGCGCCGAAAGACGCGCCGAAGAAGTAATCGCCGCGAATGACGAGCGCGCATGTCGCCATGACATCTGCGCGCTCGTTGCGTAACGCGCGCGTGCTTGTCGCGGCGCTCGCGTCGTGGTCGATCGTCGCGGGCGCGCAGGATCAGGCGCCCGAGCGTCCGTCCGGCTGGACCGACAAGAAGCCTGTCGTCGCGAAGCGATTCATGGTCGCCGCGGCGAATCCTCTCGCAGTGAATGCCGGCTATTCGATGCTGCTGCAAGGGGGCAGCGCCGTCGACGCGGCAATCGCCGTGCAGCTCGTGCTGGGGCTCGTCGAAGCGCAATCGTCGGGCATCGGCGGTGGCGCGTTCATGCTGTTCCACGATGCGAAGCGCAACAAGCTGATCGCGTACGACGGCCGCGAGACCGCACCGGCCGCGGCAAGACCCGATCGCTTTCTCGACGGCAACGGCAAACCGCTCGCGTTCTATGCGGCGGTCGTCGGCGGCAAGTCGGTAGGCGTGCCGGGAACCGTCGCGCTTCTCGCCGAGGTCCACAAGCGGCACGGCAAGTTGCCCTGGGCGAGGCTTTTCGGTCCAGCGATCGATCTTGCCGAGTACGGCTTCCCCGTGTCCGAGCGCCTGAACATCATGGCGATGACCGATGAGCGCATCGGGCAGCCGCGCGCGCGCGCCTATCTGTACGACTTCATGGGCAATCCGTTCGCCGTCGGGCGAATCATGAAGAACCCCGCCTATGCGGCCACGTTGCGCAAGATCGCCGCAGGCGGCGCCAAGGCGTTCTACGAAGGCGACATCGCTCGCGATATCGTCACGACCGTCACCACCGCGGGCAACCCCGGCGACATGACGCTCGCGGATCTTGCGAACTACCGGATCAGGATTCGCGAACCCGTATGCGGCACCTATCGCTTGTATCGCGTCTGCGGGATGCCGCTGCCGTCTTCCGGCGGGCCGACAGTGCTGCAGATCCTCGGCATCCTCGAGCCCTACGACGTGAAGGCGATGGGACCCGCAACGCTGTGGAGCGTTCATTTCATCAGCGAAGCCGGTCGGCTCGCCTATGCGGATCGCGGCGTCTACATGGCCGACCCCGACTTCTTCGACGCACCTTCCGGATTGCTCGATCGCGATTACCTGGCCGAGCGCTCCCGGCTGATCCGGACCGATGCGAGCCTCGGGCGCGCGCAACCGGGAACGCCTCCCGATCGGGCGGCGCTCAGGAAGGTTGCCTCGGGCGACGATGCAACGCTCGAATTTCCGTCGACTTCGCACGTGAGCATCGTCGATGCGGAAGGCAACGCGGTTGCGATGACTACGACGATCGAAGACAGCTTCGGCAGCCGGTTGATGACGGAGGGCGGATTCCTCCTCAACAACGAGCTCACCGATTTTTCGTTTGCCCCGACGGAGAACGGGAAGCCCGTCGCCAACCGCGTCGAACCGGGGAAGAGGCCGCGCTCGTCAATGTCGCCGACTATCGTCTACGACCGCGCGGGGAAGATCTACATGATCGCCGGATCGCCCGGCGGCAGTGCGATCATCAACTATGTCGGAAAAACACTCATTGCCGTTCTCGACTGGGGACTCGATCCGCAGGCCGCGATTTCGTTGCCGAATTTCGGAAGCCGGAACGGGCCCACCGAGCTCGAAGCAGGAACGCCGGCCGCGGCGCTCGAGCCGACGCTGCGTGCGCTCGGGCATGAGACTCGAGTGATGGAACAGACGAGCGGCACGCAGGCGATCGTGCGCACGAAGAGCGGCTGGATCGGCGGTGCCGACCCGCGGCGCGAGGGCACCGTCCGCGGCGATTGAGGCGGGCACGGATCCGATCGACGCGAATGGCCGTTTCGGCACCGGAGCCCCATCGGATCGTCATCGTCGGCGGCGGTGCCGCGGGTCTTCCGCTCGCAGTGAGGCTCGGCGATGCGTTCGGCCGGCGAGGGCGTGCAACGGTGACGCTCGTCGATCGCTTCGCGTCGCATCTGTGGAAGCCGCTGCTGCACGAAGTCGCCGCCGGACGCATGGACGCCGACGTTCATGGCGTCGACTACGTGCTGATGGCCTATTGGCATCACTTTCGTTTTCGTCAGGGCACCGTGGTCGGCCTCGATCGATCGCGACGCATCCTGAAGCTCGACCGCGTGCTCGACGAGGAGGGCGCCGAGATCCTGCCGCAGCGCGACGTGCCTTACGACACACTGATCTTCTGCGTCGGAAGCGTGAGCAACGACTACGGCACGTCGGGTGTGACGGAGCACGCGATCTCGCTCGATACCGCCGGGGACGCCGAGCGCTTCCATCGCCGCCTGCTCGCGGCGTGCGTGCGCGCCGACGAGCGCGCCGAGCACGGCCAGTCATCCGCGGTCGACATCGTAATCATCGGCGCCGGCGCCACCGGCGTCGAGCTTGCCGCCGAGATTCGCCATTGCACGAAGGCGCACGCGAGCTACGGCCTCGAAAACCTCCATCCGGAGCGCGACATCCACCTCACGCTCCTCGAAGCGGCGCCTCGCATCCTCCCGCCGCTTTCCGACTCGATCGCCGACGCGGCGACGGGTCTGCTGCAGAAGCTCGACGTCGCGGTCCGGACCGGCGAGCGCGTCATTTCGATCGACGACGCCGGCGTGCGCACGGCGAGCGGCACGCTGCTCCGCGCGGACCTCGTCGTCTGGACGGCAGGGATCCAGGCGCCCGCGTGGCTCGCCGAGCTCGACGGACTCGAAGTCAATCGCGCGCACCAGCTCGTCGTCGATACGACGCTCGTCACTTCGCGCGATCCGAACATCTTCGCGCTCGGCGACTGCGCCGCCTGTCCGTGGCCCGAATCGGGCAAGGCGGGAGCGATCCTGCCGCCGCGCGCGCAGGTCGCGCGCCAGCAGGCGTCGCTGCTCGTCAAGAGCATTCGCGCGCGTCTCGCCGGACAGCCGCTACCGGCGTTCCACTTCCACGACTTCGGCTCGCTCGTCTCGCTGGGCGAGCTCTCGGCGGTCGGCAGCCTCATGGGCAGGCTGATCGGCGGAAGCCTTCTCGTGCAGGGGCTGATCGCGCGCTGGATGTACGTGTCGCTGTACAAGCTGCACCAGGTGTCGATCTACGGCTGGTTGCGCGTCGCGCTCGACACGTTCTCGCGCGCGGTTCGACATCGGCTGGAGCCGCGCGTCAAGCTGCATTGAGCGCTGTATGTGTGCCGCAGCGGAGATTGCGGTGCGGCTTATCGTGCCGCGAATCACGTCTGCCTGCGGGTCCCGACGCGGCTGACAGGCGGACACACACGTCCGCCGGGTCGCCGCCTCACCCGCGACGACAGACCGCCGCACATGCGTCCGCACCGCAATCTCCACTGCGGCCGCCGGCGCCGTTACCGCGCGTAGCCCTTCACGCCGAGCTGCCAGAGCAGGAACGCGAACGTGTCGGCGAGCTCCTCGTTGCGCTGCTTCTTCGTCGACCCGTAGCCGTGGCCCGCGTCGAAGTCGACGCGTAACAGCACCGGCTTGCCGCTCGTCGTCGCGGCCTGCAGCCGCGCTGCCATCTTCGCGGCCTGCCACGCGTCGACACGCGGATCGTTGAAGCCGGTGACGACGAGCACCGCCGGGTACTTCTTCCCGTCGGCGATGTGGTGATACGGACTCATCGCGTAGAGCGCGCGGAATCCGCTTTCCGTCTCCGTCGTTCCCATCTCCGTCTTGTCGAGCTCGCCGTTCGTCTCGAACGACGAGCGGATCGCATCGGACACGGGGACCTCGTCGATCGCCGCGCCGAACAGATCGGGACGCTCGGTGATCGAGCGCCCGACGTAGATGCCGCCCTGGCTGCCGCCTTCGATTGCGAGCTTCGCGGGCGACGTGTAGCGTTGCGCGACGAGCCACTCGGCGCACGCGATCGCGTCGCGCCACGTGTTGGGCTTGGTCTGCTGGTAGCCGCCTTTGTACCACTCTTCGCCATTCTCGCCGCCGCCACGGACGTGCGCGACGGCGAACACGCCGCCGTGCTCGAACCATGCAAGGTATTGCGGTCGGAAGAAAGGCGTCTGCGAGATCCCGTACGCGCCGTAGCCGTAGAGGATCGTCGGATTCGTGCCGTCGAGCTTCATCCCCTTCTTGTGCACGATGGAGAGCGGCACCATCGTGCCGTCGTGGGACTTCACCTTCACTTCGAGCGAGACGAGGTCGGTCGGATTGTCGTAGGGGCCTTGCGGCTGCAGCTTCGCGTCGACGACCTTCGCCGCCTTCGGGTCGTACGCGTAGTAGCCGCCGAAACGCGTCCATGCGCCCGTCTCGAACACCACGCCGGGCAGACGGGGATCGGCGGCGAGCGCGTCGATGTCGCCGTCGAACGGGAGCTTCACCGGCGCAGGCTTCGCGCCGTGCGCGTGCTCGACGCGGACGAGGTCGCTGATCCCGCCCGTCATCCGACGGACATAGAGCGCGTCGCTTGCCGCTGCGATGCCGGTGATCACCGCATCGCTCGCCGGTACGACGACGGTCGCCGACGCGAGGTCCGGCTTCGCGAGGTCCGGCTTCGAGAGATCGAGACGCACGACCTTGAAGTGCGGCGCGTTCTTGTGCGTCATCAGGTAGAGCGTCCTGCCGATCAGCGCGGCGTCCGTCACCTCGTCATCGAGGCTCGCGACGCGTTGCCACGCCGGGACGCCATCGACGATCGCCGCGGCGCGCGCAACATAGAGGTTGAACTCGCGCTGGTTGCCGTTGCCGACGATGCCGATCACGAACGGCGATCCGGGCGCCGTAGACACGAACGGCACCGCGAGCGGATCGGTCACGAAGTCCGCCGAAACGCCGGGGCCGAGGATCGCGCGATCCTTCTCCGGATCGGTGCCGAGCACGTGCACGTACGCACGGCTCTTCAGGTACTTGTCGGACTTGGGCGCGTCGGGCGCGAGCTTCGGCAGACGGTTGTAGATCAGGCGATTGGAATCGTCCCACGCGGGCGGGCCGAACTGCGCGCGATCGATGACATCGCCTGTCTCCTTGCCGGTGGCCACTTCGATTACATGAAGGACGCTTTCCTCGGACCCGCCCGGCGAGATCCCGTACGCAAGATAGCGGTTGTCGTACGACGGCGAAAAGTAGTCGATCGCGTAGTGCTCGCCGGCTTTCGTCGTGGTCGCCTCGGGGTCGACCAGCAAACGCTCCTTGCCGTTCAGTCCGACGCGAACGTACAGGCGTGGAATGTTCTCGCTCGAGAGCCGCTTCAGGTAGTAGTACGAGCCATTGTTGAACTGCACACCGGCAACGCGCGCCGGCGCGGCATCGCCGAGCTCGGCGATCTGCTTGAGGAGCGCTGCGCGACCGGGTATCCGATCGAGCGTCTTGCGCGTGTAGTCGGCTTGCCCCTTGATCCACTTCGCGACCTCGGGGTTCTTGAGATCCTCCATGTACCGATACGAATCGTGGACGGAGACGCCGAAGTACGTATCGACGACGTCGCGCACCGGCGCGACGGGCGGACCGTTCTGGGCGAGCGCCGAGACGGCGAGCGCGATCGAGGCGAGCGGAATGCGCAGCGGACGGAGAGGCGAGGACGTCATGAAGAGGTCGCGGACTTACGCCAAGGCCGCGATTATCCCATGCGGTCCGAGCGCCGCTCCGTGGCGCGTCAGTCCTTGTTCGCTTCGAACGAAATCGTCAGCTGAAGTTCGTCGCCGATCTGCGGGACGCCGCGCGACATGCCGAAATCGGAGCGCTTCACCTTGCCGCTGCCGTCGCCGCCGCAGCGCTCCTTCGCCGTCGCGCTCGCTGGATTGCACTTGAATCGATCGATTTTCAGCGAGACCGGTTTCGTCACGCCCAAGAGCGTGAGGTTGCCCTCGACGGCCGTCGGGTTGTCGCCTGAGAAAACGACGTTCGTCGACTTGTAGGTCATCTTCGGGAATTCGGCGGCGTTGAAGAAATCGGCCGAGCGCAGGTGCTCGTCGCGCGAGCGCTGCCGGCTTCCCTTGTCGTTGTCGTTGGTGTCGACGGATGCGGTG
>DASSGI010000053.1:0-6912 GCA_035857655.1 Casimicrobiaceae bacterium
GCGCGCGCTTTTCGGCTGCTGCGTATATTGTCCGTCCTTCCAGTCAGGATCGTCGCGAATCGAATCGGTGATCAACCGCCGCAGCATCCAGTTGCGGCTCGCCATTTCGGTCGGCTGGCATGCCATCGGCACCGCGACGTCCATGTAATCGGGGTATTTGACGGCGAAGATCCACGTCTCCATTCCGCCCATCGAATTGCCGACGATCGCGCGGAGGTGCTTCACCTTCAAATGCTCGGTCAGCAGGCGATAGTGCGCGTCGACCATGTCCTCGTAGTCGTAGCGCGGAAACTTCGTGCGCATGCCGTCGGAGGGCTTCGACGATTTGCCGTGTCCGAGCGTGTCCGGAATGATGATGAAATAGCGCGACGCATCGAGCGCCTGCCCGGCGCCGAAGAGCTCTCCGGCGAATGCCGGCGTCAGCATGGACAAGCCCGAGCCTGCCGTCCCGTGCAGCACGAGCACCGGCTCGCCGGACGGCGCGCCGATCGTCCGGTAATTGAGGCGCAGCTCCGGCATCACCTCGCCGTCGTGAAAGCGGAAGTTGCGTGCGACCCACGAGCTCTCCTGCGCTGCGGGGTAGTCGGCGGCGCACACGGGCAGCGTCACGAGCGCGAACCCGAGAATGGCGATGCGCGCAAGTCCTCTCAGCGGCTTCATGGTTCTCCTTGTCGTGGCCGGCGCCGCCCATCATAAGCGATCGCCGAGTGGGTGGTGCTAGCCAGCAAGCGCTGTCTATTCAGCGACCGGTGGCGCCTTGAGGAAGGCGACGACCTCGGCCTGCAGCTCGTCGTTGTGCCCAACCCACAGGTGGCCGCCGGTCGAATATCCGACGAATCGTGCGCCACGAACGTGCTCGGCCGTGTAGCGGGCCGCGTCGTAGGTTCCGTAGAGGCAGTCAGCCGCGCTGATCGCGAGCGTCGGCACCGCGATCCGCTCGAGATCGTAGCGCCCGATCGTCGTCACGATCACCGCGTCGTTGAGCAGGCCAAGGCGCCGCGCCGAGACCGGCAGCACGTGGTCGAGCACTGCAGCCACCCTTTCCTGCTCGGCGGCATCGGCGCGCTTCACGACATCGGGCGGTGTGGCGAGGATCGAGCGGATAAGCGCGTCGCGACTCAGCCGCGTCGCGGCCCAGAACAGAAAGTCCGAACGGAGCGCCGTATCGAACAGCAACAGCGTGCGCGGCGGCGTCTTGAGCGACGGTGCGCCGTCGGGTCGCGGCACGTAAGCTGCGGGCACGAGGAGCACCAATGCGCTGCAGCGCTCCGGATGCCGCAGCGCGAATTGCATCGCCGACGGAGCACCGGCGGAGGCGCCGAGCACCGCGGCGCGCGCGATGCCGAGCGCGTCGAGGAGCGCAGCATGCGCGTCGGCCTGCGCTGCGGCCGATGCATCCGCGGGCAGCGGCGTACGCAGATAACCGAAGCGCGACATCGCGATCATGCGAAAACCGTGTTGCGCGAGCGGGCCGCCCAAGTCGAGCGCCTGATCGAAGCCTCCGCCGGCACCATGCACCAACAAGAGCGGAGAGCCGTCTCCGACACTTGCATATTCGACCGGTCCGCATCGTGTCTCGGCGACGACGCTCCCGGTCGCGATGCGCGCGCGAGCCGCAGCGATGTCGTGTCGATACGCGGCATAAGCCGACAACCCGAAGCCCGCCGCAGCCAAGCCGGCTGCCGCCCAGAGCGTACGGCGCAAGTCGCGCCGGGCTACCTCGGGTTCTATCGTTCCCGGTGCGCGGACATCGTCGGTCATGTTCGTCGAGCGCTTGCGACCGAACGACCTCAAACGACGAGCCGCATCGCTCGCTCGATCAGGCGGACGTCCCCTGCACCGAGCGTCGCGTTCGGCGCTCGGGCGGCAAGGCCGATGCACACGTCGCTCACGACCTTTGCGCCGATCATAGTCGCGGTGGTCTTGAGCCCCTTGACGCTCGAGAAGAACAGCCGCCCCAACAGCGACGGCGCCGCCCACGACGTGATGACGAGCGCCTTCTTCGTCCTCTTCTTCTTCCGCAATGCGGGCGCAGCCTTGCTCCACGGCCAGTACGAGTAGACGACGAGGCGCTCCATGAAGCGCTTGAAGAGCGCCGTCACCGCGTAGACGTTGGTCGGCGAAGCGAGGATGAAGGCGTCGGCGGCCTCGATTTTCGCGACCAGCTCGCTCATGCCGTCGCGCTGGATGCATTCGCCCGGTGCCTCGCCGGGCATTTGTGTGCACTCACGGCAGTTCGTGCAGAAGCCGATCGGAAAATCACGCAGTTGGACGACGTCGATTTCCGCGCCGCGCCTTCTCGCTTCCTGCACGGCAACTTCGACGGCCTGGTCGACGATCCCCCCTTTCCGGTACGAACCGGCGATCGCAAGGATCTTTGTCATGGCTATGCCTCGAATCGAACGTTGCAGCCGTCGATTCCAAAGGCTCTCGATCCCCGGCCTTGGCGACGGCCGCGCGGGCGCGGAGCGCGCTACCGCTCGATTATTGTAAGAATGTGACGAACCGGGGCGGTTGACGCCGGTCAAGAGGCTGCGCTGTCGCAGACGCGGCGCCCCCCGATGAAAGGCAGCGACGCCTTGTCGGACGGGCGTTGGTACAACGCGCCGCTGTTGGTATAACGTGCACTTGGGATTGGAGTGCCAGATGACGAGACCTGCAGGCAGCGGCGGAAGAATGGGTTCATGGACGGCGAAAACAAGCTGAAACATTTCTTGCTTACGCTGCCGTGGGCCGTCGTGCGGTTCGTCGGGAGGTTCGTCCGGGGCATTTTCGTGTCGATGGGCCTCGCGATCGGCGTGCTGGCCGCGCTGGTGGTCCTCGCCTACATCGGCTTCGAGGAGATCGTCGAGGTCGTCGATTTGCACTACGCCGACCGGATCGACGCCGAGCTCGGGATCGACCGCAGCACGATCGCCCGGCTGCGCGACCCGACGTTCTTCGCGCAGCAGTCGATGCTCGTCAACGAGGACCTGAAGACCGTCGCCTGCATCTCGTCGCCCGAGCACCGGATCCTGATCCACGACGCGGCCAGCATCCCGCCGCTGTTCGTCAAGGCGATCCTCGCGTCGGAGGACAAGAACTTCTTCGCGCACGAAGGCGTCGACAAGGCGGCGATCCTGCGGGCGATGCTGTTGCGGTTCCTCCGCGAGAGCCGCTCGGGAGCGTCGACGCTCACGATGCAGATCGCCAAGAATCTTCGCGGCGGGACCGGTCGTCCATCGACCGAGCTCGAGAAGGTCGGCGACATCGTGATGGCGCTTCGGATCGAGCGCGAGTTTCCGCGGCAGGACCTGCTGGTCAAGTACGTCAACCTGCCTTACTTCGGCCGCGGCCAGTACGGCATCGAAGCGGCGAGCCGCGCCTATTTCGGACGCGACGCGAGCGAGCTCGACCTCCCCGAGGTCGCGTTTATCGTCTCCTTGATCAACCGGCCGGCTCTGCCCGATCGTTCGTTCGCGACCGATCCTGCGCTGCGCACGCGCGAGCAGATTCGCGACGCGAACTGGGCGGAAGCAACGCGCGGGACGATGCGGGTGCTCGACCTGATGCTGGATCAGGGCGTCATCGGCGAGGTCGAGCACGCGCGGGCGGCGGACACGGTCGAGAAGTCGTTGCGCAAGCAGCTCGTGCCGCCGGGCAGCGGCTGCGGCACGCACGATTTCTTCCTCGAGCGGGTGCGCATCCTCTACAAGGACCGCTTCCCGATCACCAAGGGCGGACTCACGATCCCGATCACGCGCGACGACGCGCTGCAGGACGTGCTCGCCAAGGCCGTCGACATGACGGTTCGAGCCTACATTGCCCGCCATCCCGACGATACCGACAACGCGCAGCTTCGCGCCGGCGCGTTCGCCGTCGAATTCACCGGCGACGTGCTCGCCGAAGTCGGCAACCTCGACTTCAGGCAGTCGAAGTACGACGTGATCGCGACCGGCTGGCGGCAGCCCGGATCGACGTTCAAGATCTTCACGTACGGCGGCCTCGTCGAGCGCCTCACCAAGGAAGCGGTGAAGGCCGGCGGATCGCAGCCCGAGAGTGTCGGGGCCATCGCCGCGAACGTGCTCGAGCGCTGCACGGTGCTCGACGCACCGATCTTCGTGTCGCTCGGACGCGGGCGCGGCGCGAAGAAGATCGAGAACTTCCATTCGCGCTCCGAGCCCGAGTACCGCGGCGAGATAAGCTGCCGGATTGCGATCGGTGAGTCGCGCAACACGGCGGCGATGCGGGCGGGAGCACGCGCCGGGATCCGTAACGTGATCGAGCTCGCTTACCGGATCGGCATGCCGAAGGACTCCAAGCATCCGCTGCAGCCGTATCCGACGACGGCGATCGGAGCCTCTGAGGTGAATCCGCTTGCGATGGCCACGACGGCGGCGTTCGTCAATGGCGGCGTTCGCGTGACGCCGCGCTTCGCGAACGACGTCTGCCGCGACGGCAAGTCGCTGCTCTATGCCGACGATAAGGGCGAGGCGAAGGATTGCGACGTCAAAGGCGACGCCGTCCGACCGCAGGAACGAGTCATGCATCCCGCCGTCGCCGCGGCGATGACCGAGCTCCTCAAGGCTCCACTCGACATCGGCTCGACCGGCACCGCAGCGTCGCTACGAACGGGCGTCATTCCGGGTATGGACCCGCTCAGCGACGCCATCTGGAAGATGAAGCCGGACGAACGGAAGAAGCGCACGCTCGCGTTTCCTCTCGATCAGGCGGGCGAGATCGGAGGAAAAACAGGAACGGCGACCAACGCCGACGGCAAGACATCGGATGTGTGGCTGCTGCTTTTCGTGCCGGGACCGCCGGACCATCCGGAGAAGGGCATCGTGCTCGGCTTCTGGATGGGCAAGGATTCGAAGGATCATCCGCTCGGCACCCGCGGCTCGACCGGCGGACCCGGCTTTGCCGAATCCGGCGCACGCAACTGGGTCCCATCGGCCGCCACCGTGCTCGCGTTCCTGCAGAAGGAGCGCGGATTGCTGCAGCCGGGGTTCAAATTCCGGACGATCATGCGCGAAGACGCGACGATCGATGCGAAACAACCGAAGCACTCCCCGCCCGACACCCCGTCCGCCGCCGCAGCGAGCGCGATCGTCGAAGCGTCGGCTCCGGCGAAGCGTCACGGCAGTTCAGTGCAGTAGGCCGCCCGTTCGACGAATCAGTGTCATGATAGCCAAGCGAGGGAGTTTCGGCGATCTCGTGCGTATCGTGTCGCGTCCATAACTACAAGGGACGAATCCATGCGACTCGCTCTGCTTTGTGCTGCAGCCATGCTGATCGTCGGATGCGCGGGCCCCCCGACGATGACCTCGACCGCCGCGCCGGCCGCGATGACATGGCGCGACCCGAGCTTCATCGGACCGCCGTTCAAGAAGCTCTTCGTGATCGGACTGAGCGCGCAGAGCCTGCGTGACCAGCGCGCCTTCGAGAACCTGATGGTGTCGACGCTGCAAAGCGTGGGCGTGTCCGCCGTGCCGGGCTGGCAATTCGTTCCCACCGATCGCACGCCGGACCAGGCAACCATACGCGCTGCCGTTGCGAAGTCGGGCGCGGATGCGACGCTGCTCATACGCATCGCGCCGGTGACGACGCAGACCAGCATCGGCTACGGAACCGGCGGCACAGTACCCATCGGGGCCGACATGTACATGGGCTGGTACGAGCCCGGCATCACGACGCAAAGCTATCAGGTCGCGACGATCTACACGACGCTGTTCGACGTCAAGACAGCGCGGCCGGTATTCACGTTCAACCCGCCCGACTACAGCCCGGCGACGATCGAGCAGGATGCGCCGCGCTTCGCGAACGACGTCACGCGGCTGTTGATCAACAACGGCTTGGTCGCGGGGCCGTAGTACGGCCGTCCAGGAAGCGTGCGAATGAGCCGGGTGCAATGCGGATATTGCTCCCTCGCTTTCACAATCGCCCTGTTATCCCTCAGCGCATGCACGGACGCCCCGCGCGCTGATCCTTCGAACGCATCGCAGGTCGCTTCGGGAAAGGCCGTTTACGACACCCACTGCGCTGCCTGCCATGGGGCCAGCCTCGAGGGAGAGCCGAATTGGAAATCGCGGAAACCCACCGGGCGAATGCCCGCACCGCCGCATGACGACAGCGGGCACACCTGGCATCACGCCGATGACATACTGTTCGGGATCACACGGGTCGGGCTCGTCCCGCCATATGCGCCGCAAAACTATCAGAGCGACATGCCGGCGTTCGGCGCCTCGCTCACCGACCAGCAAATCTGGGAATTGGCTTACATAAAAAGCCGATGGTCCCCGAGAGTTCGCGAAGCGCAGTCCCAGATCCAGAAGCAGCGCAACCAGTGAAGCGACCGCGCGCGTCCAGCTGACTGCCGCGAGGTCTCCCCCGCGTCCGCGTCGAATTCTGTGCGGCATGGCCGCCCATTTTCAAAATGTTTAAACTGTTATAACATAAGCGAGCCAGATAGCGACGTACGGCACCCACTTTCCCGAGAGCTCCACGAATGCCCGCCCCGAATCGCAAGGGATTCCTGATCGTCACGATGGACCCGCCCGCTGCGTTCGAGGAAGAATTCAACGCCTGGTACGACACGGAACACCTCCCGCAGAGGATGGCGGTGCCGGGCTTCGAGACGGGTCGCCGTTACGTCAGCATCCGCGGCGCGCCGCGCTATCTCGCCATCTACGACATGACGAGCCCCGCGGTGCTCGAGTCCGAAGTGTATCTGCAGGTTTCGCTCGACCGCTCGACCCCATGGACGAAGCGCGTCACGAGTCGCGCCCGCCCCTATCGCGCCGCAGGCGCGCAGATTCATCCGGGCACCGCACTCACCCGTGCTTGTGCGCGCATCCTGCTGCTGCGGTTCCGCTCGCTCGCCGCTTCGGCAGAGTCCGCAATCGTGAGCGGAATGCGGGAAGCCTTCGAGGG
>DASSGI010000054.1:0-9221 GCA_035857655.1 Casimicrobiaceae bacterium
TTCGCAGAAGCTGAACGATTCGCAGAAGCTGAACGATTCGCAGAAGCTGAACGATTCGCAGAAGCTGAACGATTCGCAGAAGCTGAACGATTCGCAGAAGCTGAACCAGACCCAGAGTTTGAACCTGAACCAAACCCAGAACCTGAACAATGGCCTGAACGCGGCTCCGAAGTAGCCCGCATCGGGCAACGGCAGTAACAGCCGCCGGCCGCAGGGCCGGCGGTTTGTTTTTGTGCAGTCTCCAGTTATGCTCGCGGCTACATAACCAACCTGGGGAGGGGGGATGCGGGGAGCGATTTTGCGTTTGCTGTTGGCGCTGGCGCTGCTGCCGGGCGCCGCATTCGCCGACGAGAGTCCCGTCGGGATGTCGGAAGTCGATACGAAAGATCTCAAGCTCTACTACCCGGATTCCCTTTCGTACCTCGTGCCGCACGTAGTGCGGACCTTCACCAACTCCCTCGAATGGCAGCGCCGAATGTTCGGCTGGGTGCCGTCCGAGCCGATAACCATTCAGCTCCAGGACTTGGGGGACTACGGCAACGCATCGACTTTCGGGGCGCCGCACAGCACGATGTTCGTCGATGTTGCACCCCTATCGCACGCGTTCGAAGCGCATACAGCGAGCGAGCGCTTCTACTCGCTGATGAATCATGAGCTCGTCCACGTCATGTCGAACGACATTTCGTCCGACGAGGACCGGCGCTGGAGGCGCTTCTTCCTCGGCAAGGTACAAGCACAGCGGGCTAACCCTGAATCGCTGCTGTACAGCTATCTGACCGTTCCCCGTTTCACCGCGCCGCGCTGGTATCTCGAAGGGGGCGCCGTATTCTTTGAAACATGGATGGCCGGCGGACTGGGTCGCGCCCAAGGTGGGTACGACGAAATGGTGTTTCGCGCGATGGTGCGCGATAACGCGCATTTCTACGACCCGCTGGGGCTCGCGTCGCGCGCCGTGCAGACCGACTTTCAGATCGGCGCCAATGCGTATCTTTACGGCACGCGCTTCTTCACCTGGCTCGCCTACGCGTATTCACCGGAAGAGGTCGTCGAGTGGTATAGGCGCGACGAGGGAAGCCGGCGCTACTGGTCCGACCAGTTCGAGCAGGTGTTCGGTCTCCCCGTCGAGAAGGCCTGGCAGGACTGGATAGCCTTCGAGCGTGAGTTTCAGCGAAAGAACCTCGAGGAGGTGCGCAAGAACCCGATCACGCCCTATCGCACCCTCGTCGGGAGTCCCGTCGGCTCGGTGTCGCGCGTCTACTACGACGAGGCCACCGGAGACCTCTATGGCGGGTTCCGCGTTCCCGGTGTCGTCGAGTATATCGGCGCGCTCAGCACGCGAGATGGCAGTATCCGGCGCATCACCGACATCAAGCGGGCGATGCTCTATAAGGTTACATCGTTTGCTTACGACCCGAGCACCGGAACGGCTTTCTTTACGAACGACAATCAAGGCTACCTTTCTTTTCGCGACCTGATGGCGGTCGACGTGAAGACCGGCGAAACGCGCCAGTTGGGCGAGAACGCACGGATCGGCGAGATCGTCGTCAATCCGGTCGACCACGCGCTATGGGGGGTACGGCACGAGAACGGCATAGCGTCGCTGGTTAGAGTTCCTCCGCCCTACGACACGTCGTATCGCGTCTACACGTTCCCTTATGGCGTGGTCCCGTCGGATCTCGACGTATCCCCGGACGGCCAAATGCTCTCCGCTTCGGTAAACGAGGTCAACAGTGATCAAGTCCTCCGCGTCTGGGAAATTAAGAAGCTGCTGAACGGAGATATCAAGCCGCTCTCCGAGTACAGCTTCGGCCAATCCGTTCCGGAGAGCTTCGTCTTCTCGAAGGACGGACGATATCTCTACGGAAGCAGCTACTACACGGGCGTGTCAAACATCTTCCGCTACGAAGTGGCGACGGGCTCGGTAGAAGCCGTTTCGAACGCGGAAATCGGGTTCTTTCGTCCCGTTCCCCTCGCCGATGGCCGACTCGTCGTGCTCAATTACACGGCGGATGGCTTCGTCCCCGCAATCATCGATCCGAAGCCGATCGCCGACGTCAGCGCGATCCGGTTCCTCGGCACCGAGCTCGTCGAGAAGTCACCGGTCGTCAAGACCTGGCAGGTCGCTTCGCCGAGCTCGATCGACGAGGAGAAGCTCGTCACTTACAAGGGACCGTATGATCCGCTGCGCAGGATCGAGCTGACCAACGCCTTTCCCGTACTCCAGGGCTACAAGAACTACGTCGGGGTTGGATATCACTTCAACTTCGACGATCCGCTGACGTTCGCGAGCCTCGGGATCACGGCTGCTTATACGCCGAGCACGAATCTTCCGTCCGAAGAGAGGGGACACGTCGACATCACGGGGCGATACAAGTATTGGACCGCCGAGCTTTCGTGGAATCGCTCGGACTTCTACGATCTTTTCGGGCCGACCAAGCGCAGCCGAAAGGGCTACGCGGCGAAGCTCGGCTACGACTGGCAGCTCTACAACGACGAGCCGCGTATCCTGGACGTGCTTTTCAACTACGCGTACTACGACCAGATCGACACGCTGCCTGGCGCGCAGAACATCGCGACCAATTTCACCCGTCTCATGACCGGCGAGGTCGCTCTGCGCTACACCGACGTAAAGCGCTCGATCGGCGCAGTCGACGACGAGAAGGGCATCCGCTGGCTCGTCGACTATACGGGCAACCTGGTCAACGGGCAGACCGTGCCACAGGTGCGCGGCGAGCTCGATCTCGGATTCGCACTTCCGCTACCGAACTCGTCGATCTGGCTTCGCACCGCGGGAGGCTTTGCGAACGGAGACCGCAACAACACCGTCGCGAATTTCTACTTCGGCGGATTCGGCAACAACTACGTCGACGACAAGTCGATCAAGCGTTACCGCGACTACGATAAGTTTCCCGGTTTCGAGATCGATCAGATCAGCGCGCTCTCCTTCGTACGCGGGATGGGCGAATGGAACATCACGCCCTATGTATTCGAATCGGCGGGCACACCGAGTCTCTACCTCCAGTGGTTGCGGCCCTCGGTATTCGTCGCGGGCCTATGGGCGGATCCTGGCAATTCCACGCTGCGCAAGACCTACACGAGCGTGGGCGGTCAGCTCGACATGCACTTTTCCGTGCTGCACTGGTACGAAATGACGCTGTCGGTGGGCGTTGCCGCCGGTTACACGGGATCGCAGCGCACCGGATCCGAATGGATGATCTCGCTGAAAATCATGTAGGCGCGAGGTCCGGGCCATATGGCCCGCTCGCGGCCGAGGTAATCGGCATGCGCGGGGGCGCGACGCTTCGTGCTGCTTAGCTTTCTCGTCTCCGCGCTCGTCGGCCTGCTGCCGGTGGTGGGCCTTCTCGCGGCGCTCGTCTACTTCGACAGCTACAAGCTTGTCGCGCTGAGGATGGTCATCGTCGTCATCCTGTGCGGGGTTGTCGTCGCTGGCGCGAGCCTTCTCGTCAACGTCTACGTGCTCAGCAACTTCGACGTCGACTTCACGCTCTTCACCCGCTACGTGAGCCCTGTAATCGAGGAATTGCTCAAGGGCATCGTGATCGTCGTGCTGATCCGGACGGATCGGATTGGTTTTCTCGTCGACGCCGCGATCCTCGGCTTCGCGGTCGGGACAGGCTTCGCCGTCGTCGAGAACCTCTTCTACCTGCACCAGATTCCAGATGCCGGACTCGGCACGTGGATCGTTCGCGGATTCGGAACGGCGATCATGCACGGCGGCGCGACCGCGACCTTCGCCATGATGACGCTCGCTTTCCAGGAGCTCGCAGCGTGGAAGGGTCTCAAGGCCTTCCTTCCCGGCTACGCCGTGGCGGTCGTGCTGCATTCGGCCTTCAATCACCTGTTCCTTTCGCCGAAGCTCTCGACGCTCGCGATCGTCATCGTCGTGCCGTTATTGCTCTATGCCGTCTTCCAGAAGAGCGAGAAGGCGGTCGGCGACTGGCTCGGCCACGGTTTCGACGCCGACACCGAGATGCTCGGCCTCATCAACTCCGGTCACTTTTCCGAATCGCCGATCGGGCAGTACCTGCAGACGCTCAAGTCGACGCTCCGGGGCCCGGTGGTGGCCGATGTCCTCTGTTACCTCCAGCTCTACACGGAGCTCGCGCTGCGCGCCAAGGGCATCCTGATGATGCGCGAGAGCGGCTTCGAAGTGCCGGTCGACGAGGAGACGAAAGCGAAATTCGCCGAGATGCGCTACCTCGAGGGAAGCATCGGCAAGGCGACGCTGCTCGCGATCCAGCCGATGCTGCACATGAGCCACAAGGATCTCTGGCAGCTCTACATGCTCGGAAAGTGATTCCGCCCGATCGTTGCTGCTCGAACGCGCGCCCTGATTGCGCGCCGCGAAGATCCGCGACGTCAGCCGCTGCGGGGCGGTGCGACGGTGACGTCGGCGACGCCGCTTTCGCGCAGCGCGCGTGCGACGAAACCCAACGCCTTTGCTTCCTCGATGAAATCGGCGAGATAACGCGCGGCGGCGGGCCGCCCTCGCGGAACACCCGATGCCTGGCGGATCACCATGAAGCTGCCTTCGATGATGCGAAGTCCGGGGCGCTTCGCCGCAGCCGTCTCGAGCGGCTGGCGCACCCCTGCCACCGCGTCGATCCCCCCTTCGAGAAAACGCTCGATCGCAGCGGGCGAGCTCTCCGCCCGCACGAGCTGCGCGTGCTTGAGCTCGCGAGTGAGATAGAGGTCGTACGCGGTCTTGAGTCCCACGGCGATCTTCACTCCCTCGCGATCGAACTCCGCGACATCGCGAAGCGACGATTCGCGCGGCACCATGTACGCGCCTTCGATGTGGACGTAGGCGGCGGTGAACTCGATGTCGACTGCGCGTGCCGGATCGATCGCGAGGAACGCGACGTCCCAGGCGTTGTCCTTCGCCCCGTCGGCGAGCTTGCCCGCCGTTTCGTAAACGACGTAGCGCACCGGCAGCTCGAGCTGCTTCGCGAGGAGCGCCGCCAGCGCAGGACCGACACCGCGCGGATCGCCGCCTTGCGCGTCGCGCTGCGCGATGACCGGGTTGCCGACATTGATCCCCGCGCGCAGGACGCCCGTCGGCGCCATCTCCGAACGCAGCGCTTGCGTCACTCGTTCCATGGTTCACCCGCAGCCTCGACGATCCCCGAAGCATACCCTGTATCATCGCGAACTGATCGTCGCCACCGACAAAGGACCGGTTTCGCGTGAGTCACTTCGACGCATTCAACGGCGACGCCGACGGCATCTGCTCGCTGCTGCAATTGCGGCTCGACTCGCCGCGCGAGTCGACGCTCGTCACCGGCGTCAAGCGCGACATCGCGCTGCTCCAGCGCATCCCCGCGACGCGCGGCGACACC
The DNA here is from genome assembly GCA_035857655.1 of Casimicrobiaceae bacterium. Classification (GTDB taxonomy): domain Bacteria; phylum Pseudomonadota; class Gammaproteobacteria; order Burkholderiales; family Casimicrobiaceae; genus CAIWHR01. The sequence goes on from DASSGI010000054.1 coordinate 5,361, forward strand.
GTGACGGCGCTCGACGTCTCGGCCGACACGAATCGCGCAGCGTTGCTCTCGCTCCTCGATCGCGGCGTCGCCGTCGACTATTACGACCATCACTACGCCGGCGAGCTTCCGTCGCATCCGAATGCCGTTTTTCACATCGACACGTCGCCCGCCGTGTGCACCGGCGTGATCGTCGACCGCGTGCTCGCCGGCAGGCAGCGGATCTGGGCGATCGTTGCCGCGTTCGGCGACGATCTCACCGAGATGGGGCGCACGCTTGCCGCAACGCTGACGCTCGATGCGGCAGGGATCGCGAAGCTGCAGGAGTTGGGCGAATGCGTAGCCTACAACGCCTACGGTGACAGCGAGGCGGATCTCGTCGTTCATCCGGCCGCGCTCTACCGATCGCTGCTGCAAGCGGCGGATCCGTTCCGATTCATTGCCGCGGAACCGCTGTTCGGCGAGATCAGGACGATGCGTTCGAGCGATCTCGACAATGCGCGCCGGTTGCAGCCCGAGCCGTCGTCGGGCGGAGCGCCCGTCTACGTTCTGCCCGATGCGCCGTGGAGCCGCCGTGTGCGCGGCGCGTTCGGCAACGAGCTCGCCGCGGCCTCGCCCGATCGCGCGCACGCCATCCTGACGCCGAACGCGAGCGGCGGCTACACGGTGAGCGTACGTGCGCCGCGGACGACGCAGGTCGGCGCGGACAAGTTCTGCCGCGAGTTCGCGTCCGGAGGCGGACGCGCGCGAGCGGCGGGGATCAACAATCTGCCGGCCGATCAGGTCGGCGACTTCACGCGCCGCTTCGGTCAGGCTTTTCGCTGACGCGGACCGCTCCATCGGCAGCAGTCGGATCGCGCATCCGCTCGCGAAGCGCAGTCTTGAGCACCTTGCCGTAGTTGTTCTTCGGGAGACGGTCGACGAAATAGTACGCGCGCGGGCGCTTGTAGCGCGCGATCGAATCGAGGCAAAGGCGGTCGAGCTCGACTGCCTCCACCGCGACTCCATGCCGCGGCACGACGAACGCGACCGGCTCCTCGCCCCAGTCGGGATGCGGTCGGCCGACGACGGATACTTCGAGCACCTGCGGATGCCGCAGGATTACCTCTTCGATTTCGCGCGGATAGATGTTCGAGCCGCCTGAGATCACGAGATCCTTCGCACGATCCTTGAGCGTGAGATACCCGCGCTCGTCCATGCTGCCGAGATCCCCGGTGTGCAGCCATCCGCCGCGCAGCGTCTCCGCGTTGGCCTGCGGGTTCGCCCAGTAGCCGCGCATCACGCAATCGCTGCGGGTCACGATTTCGCCGAGCTCGCCTGGCGGGACATCGCGATCGCCGTCGTCGAAGACGCGCACGTCGACCAGCGTGCGCGCAATCCCGCACGTGTGCAGAACTTCGTCGCGATGATCGTCGCGGCCGAGCGCCGTGATCGTCATCGGCGTCTCGCCCTGACCGAAAATCTGCACGAGCTTCGGGCCGAAGGCCGCGAGCGCGGCTCGCAGGTCTTCGACGTACGCCGGGCCGCCGCCGTAGACGAATGTCCGCAGGTTCGCCGTGTCGGCGCCCACCTCCGCGGCAGCGAGCGTCAGGCGCTTCAGCATCGTCGGTGCGCCGAAAAGCGCCACGTTCCGATGCGCGGCGATCAGCTCGAGCACCTCTGCCGGATCGAACGACGGCTGTTCGCAGATCACCTGGCGGCCGCCGTGCGCGATGCTCGGCAGCGAATAGAGTCCCGCGCCGTGCGAGAGCGCCGCCGGGTGCAGCATCGCGTCGCCCGGAGCGATTGCGTCGATGTCGGCGAAATACGCCTGCGTCATGAACGCGAGGTTGCGGTGCGTGAGCGTTGCACCTTTCGGACGGCCGGTCGTGCCGCTCGTGTAGAAAATCCAGGCGGGATCGTTCGGATCGGTCTCCGCGCAGGGCATCGCTTCCGCTCCTTCCGCGAAGAGCTCCCTGAAGGACTCGTCGGCGGTGCATACGATCGAGCGTAGCGCTTCGACTTCGCTGTCGAGAGCCGCCAGCGTAGGGGCAAGGTCAGGCGTGACGAACAGCAGCTCGACGCCCGCGTTGTCGACGATGTAGCGGAATTCCTGGCGATGCAACCGGAAGTTGAGTGGCACCGCCGCAAGTCCGGCGTGCCACGTCGCGAAAAGCACGAGCAGGAATTCGGGGCAGTTGCGCATCGCGAGTGCGACCCGCGCACCTTGGGCCAGCCCGCAGCGGCTGCGCAGCGCGTGGGCGAGCCGCGACACGTTCGCAGCGAACGCGCGATAGGTCCAGACGTCGGTGCGGCCGATCGCGACGGCGACCGTGTCGGGATGCGCAGCACTGGGCCGCGCAAGAAGGCTCGCGATGTTCATGATCGAGGAAGCCAGGGCCTGTTAACAGGCCCTATTATTCCGCGGGCTGCATGTCAAGCGCCATTGCCTGGGATGCCGTCGGCATCGGCTTCAACTTCTGAGCAGCGCGAAGGCAGGTGCTCCCGATCGGCCATCGTGCGAGATTGTCAACATTGTTGACAATCTCCCCCGATCCGCCGGCTCAACCGGCGCGGAAGACGAACGGAATCCACGCGGCGAGGATCCCGGCGACCGCGATCGCGAATGCCGCGAGCGCGAAGGCATGGGCGCTGCCGCCGATTCGTGTCCGTAGCTGTCGATCCGCAAGGCGGAGCGTCCACGCGGCGCCGAGCACGAGCAGCGCCGTCCGCGCGGCGGGCAACCAGTGAAGGCGCATGCCCTCAGCGTGTGCGAGCGCAGTCGTGCGGCCGGTCAGCCCGACGAACAGCCCGACGGCCGCGAGCGGCGTGAGCGCATAGGCGAGCACGACTGCGTTCGCGGACGTGCGCCCCGGCAGGAATCGCCCGGCAATGACGAGCCACACGCTCGTCCAGACGCCGACGACGAGCGCGGTGCCCGCGATCCACGCGACGACGAGCAGCCCATCGAGCCACGTGAACACGTCGTGCGCAGCCGGGTAGTTCGTGAGCAGCCACCACGGCGCATTGTCGGAGAGAAGCCACGCGGGTCCCGAATCGGCGATGAGAGCGACCGCTGCCGCGCGCAGCGCGACGAACGCGGGCGTTGCGCTCCACTCGAAAGCGCCGACACTGATGCCGATCATTCCGAACACGATCAATGCGGCGTCCCAGGCGCGCGCCGATTCCGGGCCGAGTCGCGCTACCTCTTCGTTCACCGGCCGCGCCGCGAGGCTGATGGCGCCGCGAAGTCCGCTGCACCGTCCGCACATGTGGCATTCGGCGGGACCGCTCATCCGGCGGATCCGAACGAGAGGCGCGCAGTTGACGGGATGCACCGGAATGCGTCCGGCATTCGCCGTCCACGCGTTCGCGTCGACGCGAAAGTGCAACGGCGAAAGCCGCGCCAGCGCGGCGAAGACGCCGTTGACCGGGCACAAATGCCGGCACCAGACGCGTTTTCCCCGCCCGTAGATCAGGCCGATACCGATCGCGGCGACGGTCGAGCCGCCGAGGACGAGCAGCGTCGCCGTCGCGTATTGATAGACGCTGACGAGCTGGCCGTAAACGGTCGTCAGCGCGAACGCGACGAACGGCCAGCCGCCCCACTTCATCCACCGCGGCACCGCCCTCCCCCGTCCGACGCGGCTCGCGGCTTCGGTCAGCGTTCCCTCGGGGCAGAACACGCCGCACCACGCGCGCCCGAACACGAGCATCGACGCGATGACGAACGGCCACCAGATGCCCCAGAACAACCACTGCGCGGCGACGACGAGATTGTCGTACCAATGCGCATCGTCAGCGGGAAGCGGAAGGAACGCCGGCGCGACGACGAGAAGCGCGTAGAACGCGACGATCGTCCATTGGATCGCCTGGATTGGCTTCGGGTGCCGCTGCATCCAG
>DASSGI010000055.1:0-5140 GCA_035857655.1 Casimicrobiaceae bacterium
TGGAAGTCGTCGATGTAGATCTGCGGCACCGTGCGCCGCCCTGTGCGCTCCATCATCGTCCGCCGCAGCGCGGGGTCGAGGTCCACCCGAAGGGTCGCGACGTCGGTCACGCCCTTCGCCCGCAGGAAGCGCAACGCCTGGATGCAATACGGACAGACCGCCGTCGAATACATCGTCACGACCGGCACCTACTTCTCCACAGGCAATCCCGCGTCTTTCCAGGCCTTGTAGCCACCGCGCAGGTTATAGATCTCCTTGAAGCCGAGGCGTCCGAGCGCCCCGTTCGCCATCCGCGAGCGGTTTCCGGCCATGTCGTACGCGACGATCGGCTTGCCGACGTAGCGCGCGAGCTCGCCGCCGCGGGTCGCGAGCTGCGAGAGCGGGATATGGATCGCATTCGGCAGCCGCCCGCCTTCGTATTCCTTGGTTTCCCGCACATCGAGAAGCACCGCGTGCGACGAGTTGATGAGCCGGGTTGCCTCGTGGTTTCCGACGTCCTTCGCCGGCGAGAGTCGCCGGTGGAGCAGAGGCCAGATGAGCATCGCCCCCGACACGAGAAAGACAATGATGAGGAGCCAATTGTTCTGGACAAACGACACGGTAGGGAAGGCGAGCACAAAGGGCGAGATGATAGCTTACCGGCGAAGCGTCTCTCTTCCGGCGCGGCTGTGGCGACGCTCGAGCGTCCGGTCCGGACAGTCGCTTTCGCGCAGCTTCTCGAACCTTAACCCGTTGAAGAGTAAACGCTTACATAAATCACTGCCCTCGAAGAATTGCACCACGCTTCGTCCGCCGATGGTAGAGTCGTCGGGCGTCGCGCTTCGCGCACGCCTCGCCGAAAAGTCTCTTGAAGGCACGGAACTTGCGACATCGTTCACGGCCAAACGACGTTCTCGGGGCGCTTCGTTCTGCACTTTCGGCAGCCGGCGTATACTTTCCGAGACCGGGGCAAAGGAAGATTTCACGATGACCAACTGGAAGAAGGCTGGGCTGATCGGCTTGGGCGCATTACTGGGCGTGCTGCTGTCGATCAACTTTTCGGTGATCGCGCAGCGCGACGCGAAGATGCCGATCCCGTACGAGGATCTGCAGCTCTTGTCGGCAGTGTTCGGCCGGATCAAGAGCGACTACGTCGAGCCCGTCTCGGACGAGAAGCTCATCAAGGAGGCGATCAATGGAATGGTGCACGGGCTCGACCCGCACTCCGATTTCCTCGACGCCGAAGCCTTCAAGGATCTGCAGATCTCGACGCAAGGCAAGTTCGGCGGCCTCGGCATCGAGGTCGGCGTCGAGGACGGCGCCATCCGCGTGATCTCCCCGATCGAGGAAACGCCCGCGTTCCGCGCCGGCATCAAGGCCGGCGACCTCATCGTGAAGATCGACGAGACCGCGACGCGCGGCATGCCGCTCACGAAGGCCGTCGAAATGATGCGCGGCAAGCCCGGCACGCCGGTCTCGCTCACGATCGCGCGCAAGGATGCCGAACAGCTGCTGACGTTCACGCTCACGCGCGAAGAGATCAACGTGAAGAGCGTTCGCGCGAAGATGCTCGAGCCCGGCTTCGGCTACGTGCGCGTGCGGCAGTTCCAGGATCGCACCGGCGAGGATCTCGCGAAAGCGCTGAAGGATATGTACAAGCAGGGTGAGCTCAAAGGGCTCGTGCTCGACCTGCGCAGCGACCCCGGCGGCCTCCTCAACCAGGCGGTCGCGGTTTCGGCGGCGTTCCTGCCGAAGGATGCGCTCGTTGTCTATACCGACGGACGCACGCCCGAAGCGCGGATGCGCATGACGGCGTCGAAGGAGCACTACTCGCGTCGCGGCGACGACTACCTCAAGGATCTTCCGGCCGGCGTCAAGAAAGTGCAGATGGTCGTCCTCGTCGACGGCGGCACCGCGTCGGCGTCCGAGATCGTCGCCGGCGCGCTGCAGGACCACAAGCGCGCGGTCGTCCTCGGCGGCCAGACATTCGGCAAGGGCTCGGTGCAGACGATCCTTCCGCTGTCGAACAACGCGGGGCTCAAGCTCACGACGGCCCGCTACTACACGCCGGCGGGGCGCTCGATCCAGGCGAAGGGCATCGAGCCCGACATCCTCGTCGACGACGGTCGCGATTCGCCGAATCGGATTCGCGAAGCGAACCTCGAGAACCATCTGGGCACCGGGCGTGCCGAGACGTCGGCGGCCAACGCCGTCGAGGCCGCGAAGCGCGATGCCGACAAGGCGAAGCCTCAAACCGCCGGCGCTACGCCGGCTCCCCCGCGCTTCGAGTTCGGATCCGCGGACGACTTCCAGCTCACTCAGGCGGTGAATCAGCTGAAGGGGCTACCCGTCATCGCGAACTCGAAGGCCATCTCGGCGCAGGCGAAGCCTCAATGAAATAGCGGCTCATCCGCGACGAAACGCCCGGCAACGCCGGGCGTTTTCGTTTGGAGCTCCGGGGACCTGGGCGACGGGATGTGGCGCTATCATCGAATGTCGGCGAGCCAAGAGATATGCATCGCGATCCCCTTCCGTTGGACGACACCGCGCTGTTGCGCTACAGCCGGCACATTCTGCTGCCCGAGCTGGGACTCGAGGCGCAGGAGCGCTTCGGCGCGGCGAGCGCGCTCGTCGTCGGCGTCGGCGGCCTCGGTGCGCCGGTCGCCCAGTTTCTCGCGGCGGCGGGCGTGGGCTCGCTGGTCCTCGCCGATCCCGATCGCGTCGATCTCACCAACCTGCAGCGGCAGATACTGTATGCGACCGCGGATGTCGGCACGCCGAAGGTCGCGGCGGCGAGCGGTCGGCTCTCCGCGATCAATCCGCTGGTCACCGTCGAGACGATCGAGGGTCGAATCGGAGCCGACGAGCTCGGTGCGCTCGCCGCGCGCGTCGACATCGTCGTCGACTGCTGCGACAACTTCGCCACGCGCCACGCGGTGAATCGCGCGTGCGTAGAGCACAGGACGCCGCTCGTATCGGGCGCGGCGATCCGCTTCGACGGGCAGGTCGCCGTGTTCGATCGTCGCGATCCGGCTTCGCCCTGCTACCACTGCCTGTTCGGCGAAGGCGAAGCGCTCGAGGAGACGCGCTGCGCGGTGATGGGGGTGTTCGCGCCGATCGTCGGCATCGTCGGCGCGACGCAGGCTGCCGAAGCGCTGAAGGTCCTCGCCGGCGTCGGCGAGTCGCTCGCAGGGCGGCTGCTTCTGCTCGACGCGCTCTCGATGCGCTGGCGTGAAGTACGCGTCACGCGCGACCCCGCTTGCGCGGTGTGCGGGAGTGCGTGAATGCGCGAGCGACGCCGGGCGTTCGTCGCGGCGCTGGCGGCAGCACTCGTTGCTGCGTACGCGGGGCCATGCGCGGCCGCGCAGTCACCGCGCGCCGAGCCGAAGCTCGGCGCTTCCGAATGGTCGGCAATCCGACGGGTGATCGACGACCAGCGCAAGGCGCTCAAGTCGGGCGACGCGAAAAAGGCGTTTTCGTACGCGTCGCCCGGAATCCGCGCGCAGTTCCGCACGCCGGAGACGTTCATCGCGATGGTGCGCGAAGGTTATGGCGCGCTGCTCGAGGCACGCTACGTCGAATTTCTCGAGGGTGCCGTCATCGAGGACGCAGTCATTCAGCCGCTGCGCCTCGTCGCTCCCGACAACTCGGTGCTCGTCGCGCTCTATACGATGGAGAAGCAGAAGGACGGACGCTGGAGAATCGCCGGCTGCATGCTTGCGCCGTCGACGGTCCAGGCCGCGTGAGCGGCGAGCAGGGGCCCCAAGCTGAAGGCTCGGGGATGCGAGCAATCGCGAATCGCCGCCGCGAGCCCGACAACGCTCGCGCGCGAATCGACTAGCGCGACGCGGAGGCGAGGCCGCCAGAGATCGCAGTTCGTCTCACCCGAACAGAAACTTCCGCTGCTCGTCCCAGCCGTCCTGCGGCGAGCGCTTGAACCCGCTCTTCGCGAAAAGCTGCCACCGGCCGAGCACGAACGCGACAAGAACGTTCGCATCCGCGTTCGCGTCGCCGGACCACGTCCCGTTCGCCTGCGCGATCCGCAGCGCCTGGCGCAGCGCGGCCTCGATCCGGTCGTAGAGCTGGTTCATCCGCGCCTGCAGCCGCTCGTCCTCGTTGACGAGCGCGTCGCCGATCAGCACCCGCGTCATCCCCGGGTTCTTGTCGGCGAAGCCGAGCAGCACGCCGACGATCTGCTGCGCCTGCGCGCTTCCGTCCTGCGTGTCGGCGGCGATCTTGTTGACGAGCGTGAAAAGCGTCGTCTCGATGAACTCGATCAGCCCTTCGTACATCTGCGCCTTGCTCGCGAAGTGGCGGTACAGCGCCGCTTCGGAGACGTCGAGCTTCGACGCGAGCGCCGCCGTCGTGACCTTCTCGGCCCGCGGGTTTTCGAGCATGCCCGCGAGCGTCTGCAGGATCTGGTGGCGGCGTTCGCCGGGTTTGCTCGCCATGGCCGGGAGCGTCTGGCGCCTAAGCCGCCGCGCGCACGTGAACGGGCTCGGCGTCGTCGGAACGGATCATCGTCCCCACGCCTTCGTTGGTCAGCACCTCGAGGAGCAGCGCATGCTCGACGCGCCCGTCGATGATGTGCGAGCTCGCAACACCGTTCTTCACCGCGTCGAGCGCGGAGCCGATCTTCGGCAGCATCCCGCCGCTGATAGTGCCGTCGGCGAACAGTGCGTCGATCCGGCTCGCGGTGAGGCCGGTGAGAAGATTGCCGTCGCGATCGAGCACGCCGACGGTGTTCGTCATCAGCACGAGCTTCTCGGCCCGGAGCGTCTCGGCGAGCTTTCCCGCGACGAGATCGGCATTGATGTTGTAGGCGACGCCGTCGGCCCCGACACCGATCGGCGCGACGACGGGGATGAAATCACGGGAGTCGAGCAACTGGATGATTTCGGGGTCGATGCGCTCGATCTCGCCGACGAACCCGATGTCGACGGTCTCGTCGTCATTGGTCTCGCTTTTGAGCAGCATCTTCCGGGCGTGGATGAACGCACCATCCTGCCCGGTCAGCCCGACGGCCTTGCCGCCGTGCTGGTTGATCAGGCCGACGATCTCCTGGTTCAGCTCGCCGAGAACCATCTCGACGACGTTCATCACGCGGTCGTCGGTAACGCGCATCCCCTGCCGGAACTCGCTGTGAATCCCCATCTTCTTC
>DASSGI010000056.1:0-4887 GCA_035857655.1 Casimicrobiaceae bacterium
CAGCGAGGCGACGATGAACGCGCCGATAGCGTCGCTCATCGGCAGTCCGACCAGTGCCGTCGACAGGAACGCGGCCCCCGGCGTCGACCACGCGGTCAGCACCGGGCTGCGGAAATAGAGCGAGAGACCGATGCAGGTGACCCCCATGCCGAGTCCGAGTGCCAGCAGCCACGAGCTGATGTGCGCGGCGTCGGCTCCCGCCGCCGACGCGGCCTGGAAGACGATTGCGGCCGAGCTCGTGTAGCCGACCAATACGGCGACAAAGCCGGAGGAGATGTGCGAAAGGCCGAAGAACGTGCGCATGAGTACCTGCGTTGGTGACGAAGGCACCCGTGGGCGTCGTCGCGTTCGAGGGACGTTCGACCGCGACGGCCCGGTCATCGACGAAGCGATGAAGGCCGCCGCCGAAATCGAACGCGGAAGTCTACGCTAGCGTAGACTTTTTGGCATGACCGCTTCGAAGCCTTTCATCGTCTACCGCGCTCGCCGCGTCATCACGATGAACCCGGTGCAGCCGAGCGCGAGCGCGATCGCGGTGCGTGACGGGCGCATCCTCGGCGTCGGCGAGCCCGCGGAGCTCGCCGGGTGGGGCGAGCACCGGCTCGACGATCGTTATGCGCAGTGCGTGCTGATGCCGGGCCTCGTCGAAGCGCACAGCCATCTGCTCGAGGGCGGGATGTGGGATTACCCGTACGTGGGGTTCTATCCGCGGACCGGGCCCGACGGGCGGCACTGGCCCGCATTGCGTGATATCGACGCTGTCGTCGATCGACTGCGCGGAGCCGAAGCGCAACTGGAGGATCCCGACGTGCCGCTCGTTGCGTGGGGTCTCGATCCGATCCTGTTCGGCGGACGGCGCATGGTGGCGTCCGATCTCGACCGCGTATCGACGCGCCGGCCGATCGCGGTGATCCACGCCAATTTCCACGTGCTCAACGCCAACGCCGCGATGCTTGCTCGTTCCGGCATTCGCAGGGACAGCGAGGTCGACGGCATCGTGCGCGACGCGAACGGCGAGCCGACCGGCGAGCTCTCGGAGATGGCCGCGATGTTCCCGGTGTTCCGCGTGATCGGCGATCCATTCGGCAAGGGCCGCGGAGAGCGGGCTGCGTGGAATTTCGCGCGTCTTGCGCTCGCTGCCGGTGTGACGACTGCGATCGATATCACCAATGATCTCACCGACGCGAGCGTCGATCCGCTGCACAAGGTCTGCGAGCGGGAGGATTTTCCGTTGCGCCTCGTTGCGGCGCTGTTCGGCAACGGGCTCGATCCGCGCGACGGAATCGAGCGGGTCCGCGCGCGCGAAGCGTGCAACGCGGATCGCCTTCGCTTCGGATCGGTGAAGCTCATGACCGACGGGTCGATCCAATCGTTCACTGCGCGTGTCGCGTGGCCAGGCTACTACGGCGGCCAACCGAACGGTCTGTGGAACATCGCGCCCAGCCAGCTCGACGCGCTCGTGGCGGCCTATCACCAGGCCGGCTTGCAGCTCCACATCCACACGAACGGCGACGAGGCCTCCAGCGTCGCGCTCGACGCATTGGAGCGGGCGCTCGCGCGCAATCCGCGGCCGGATCATCGACATACGCTGCAACACGCGCAGATGGCAGACGCGGCGCAATTCCGGCGAATGCGCGCGCTCGGTGTCTGCGTCAATCTGTTCGCCAACCACATCTACTACTGGGGCGACGTGCATCGCGCACTCACGATCGGACCCGACCGTGCGGAGCGCATGAACGGCGTCGGCACCGCGCAGCGCCTCGGCGTCCCCTATGCGATGCATTCGGATGCGCCGATCACGCCGATCGGGCCGCTGTTCACCGCGTGGTGCGCGGTGAACCGGCGCACGGCATCGGGACGCATCCTGGGGGAAAACGAGCGCATCGGCGTCGACGATGCGCTGCGCGCGATCACGCTGGGCGCGGCGTACACGTTGCGCCTCGACGCCGAGATCGGCAGCATCGAAGTGGGCAAGCGAGCGGATCTCGCGGTGCTGGCCGACGACCCGCTCGCAGTCCCTGCGGTAGCGCTGAGAGACGTTCGCGTCCTCGGGACGATGGTCGGGGGCGTCCCGTTCGATGCGCCTCCGCGCGCACAGTGATGGAAACCCGGTCCGTTTCGTCGACTCCCCCGATTCCGCTTACCGTCGTTGGCGGCTTTCTCGGCGCGGGAAAGACATCGCTGGTGAACAACATCCTCGAGCAGACGGGAGATCGGCGCATCGCCGTGCTCGTCAACGACTTCGGCTCATTGTGTGTCGACCTGTCGCTCGTATCGGCCCGCAGTGCGCGCACGATCAGTCTCGCGAACGGATGCATCTGCTGCACGCTCGTCGACGGGCTCGCGCAGGCACTGCTCGACGTTCTGCAGTTCGATCCTTCGCCGGACCACGTGCTGGTCGAGGCGAGCGGTGTCGGCGATCCGCGCCGTATCGCACAGATCGCGCGTGCGGACTCCACACTCGCCGAGGGAGGAACGCTGGTTCTCGCCGCGGCCGACCAGGTCCGCACGCTCGCGCGCGATCGCTATGTCGGCGACACAGTGCTGCGACAGCTTGCGGCCGCCGACCTGATCCTGCTCAACAAAGTGGATCTGGCGACGGACGCCGAAGTCGGGGCCGTCGCCGCGTGGTTGCATGAGAAAGCGCCGCAGGCGAAGATCGTTCGGACCGAGAACGCGCGACTTCCTTGCGACATCGTGCTCGGCCCGACTGTACGAGCCGACGGTCGCGACGATAAACATGAATACCGTTACCGCGTTGCGGGTGCAGCCGAGGACGCGCGCGCCACGTTCACGACCGAGACGCTGCGGTGCTCGCGCGCGCTGTCCGAACGGCGATTGCGCGAGGCGCTCGACGCGCTCCCCGACACCGTGTTGCGCGCGAAGGGTTTCGTCCGCCTCGACACGAAGCCCGCCGACTGGAGGGTCGTTCAGGCCGTCGGAAGTCGCTGGTCGCTCGCGCCGGCGCCCGCCACGGTCTCGGCCTGCGAGTCCGTGCTCGTGCTGATCGGTGCAGCCGGTGCGATGACGCTCGACGATTCGACGTCAATCGTGCGCCTTTTCGCGGGAGCTTGAATCGCCCGTCGGTCGTGCACCACGCTACGGATCGAACCCGGTCACGTCACGCTTCGCGTCGATGCGCGCTGCTCGCTCCACGCGCGTCCCGGGACCGCAGCGAGCAACTCGCGCGTGTACGCGTGACGCGGTGCCGCGTAAACTTCCGCGGTCGGACCGTACTCGACGATCTCGCCGTGCCGCATCACCGCGGTCGAGTCGCAGACTTGGGCTGCAACGCGGAGATCGTGCGTGATGAACAGGACCGTGAGATGCAGGCGCTCGCGAATGTCCGCCAGCAGTCGCAAGACCTGGGCCTGCACCGAGACGTCGAGCGCGGAGACAGGTTCGTCGGCAATCAATACCTGCGGTTCGAGCGCCAGCGCGCGAGCGAGGCCGATGCGCTGCCGCTGACCGCCCGAGAATTCGTGCGGGTAGCGCTGCGCTGCTCGCGTGTCGAGGCCAACGAGCTCGAGCAGCTCCAGCGCGCGCTTCGATGCTGTCGCGGCGGCGACGCCATGCACGATCGGACCCTCGGCGATGAGGCTGCCCACCGTTCGCCGCGGATCGAGGGAGCCGTAGGGGTCCTGGAATACCATCTGGATGCGCTTGCGCGCCCGGCGCAGCGCCCCATGCGCAAGCCGACCGAAGTCGAGCTCGCCGACACGGATTTCGCCGGCATCCGGTTGCACGAGGCGCGCGATGCAACGGGCGAGAGTCGACTTTCCAGAGCCCGACTCGCCGACGATGCCCAGCGTCTCGCCGCGGCGGATGTCGAAGGTGACGTCTTTGACCGCATGCACGAGGCGCGCGCTGGCTGCACCGGACAGGATCCCTCCGCTGCGAAACGTTTTGCGAAGCCCGTGCACGTGCATCGCGATGTCGCCGCCATCCAACGCGCGCGGCGCGCGCGGAACGAGATCCGGCACCGCGGCGAGCAGCGTTCTTGTGTAGCTGTCGTGCGGCGACTGCAGCACCGCTGCGCGATCGCCTTGCTCGACGAGACGGCCGCGTTGCATCACGGCGATCCGGTCGGCGATCTCGGCGACGACGCCGAAGTCGTGGGTGATGAACAGCACCGCCATTCGGCGCGCAGCCTGGATTTCGCGGATCAGCGCCAGTATCTGCGCCTGCGTGGTCACGTCGAGCGCGGTCGTCGGCTCGTCGGCGATCAGGATGTCGGGCTCGAGCGTCAGCGCCATCGCGATCATCGCGCGCTGTCGCTGACCGCCGGAAACCTGGTGCGGGTACGCGTCGAATATGCGCGCAGGGTCGGGCAGGTGCACAGCGGCGAGCATCTCAAGCACGCGGCGGCGCCGTTCCGCACGCGGTAGCGGCCGGTGGATCTCGATCGCTTCTTCGATCTGGCGGCCGAGCGTCAGTACCGGGTTCAGGGCCGTCATCGGCTCCTGGAAAATCATCGCGATGCGGCTGCCGCGCAGCTCGCGCAGCCGCGCCTGCGGCGCGGTCAGCAGATCCTCGCCGCGATAGAGCACTCGCCCTCCCGAGGGCTTCACGTGGCGCGAGGGGAACAGCCCGAGGATCGCGCGTGCCATCACCGATTTGCCGGACCCGGATTCCCCCACGACGCACAGGATTTCGTCCTGCCGCAATTCCAGCGACACGTCGGCGACGGCGCGCGGGCGCTCTGCCCACGGCGGAAGATCGACGCAGAGGCGATCGATGACGAGAACGGGCTCGGCGCTCATGCGCGCCTCCGCACCGTTCCCGATCTGCACGCCTCACGTGTCGGCGCGGCGCAATCGCGCGGCGACGCCGCCCTTCGGGCCTTGGCTCGCTTTCGCTCGCCCGCCGCGCTCATGCGCGCCTCAA
>DASSGI010000057.1:0-2796 GCA_035857655.1 Casimicrobiaceae bacterium
CGTGCGCGGGTTGGGCCTCGAGCGCACGACGCTCGAGCTCGACTCGATGGGCATCCCGCTATTCGACCGTCACACGATGCAGTGCGGCACGCACCCGATCTTCATCGCCGGCGACGCGAGCGACGACCTTCCGCTGCTGCACGAGGCTTCGGACGAGGGACGGCTTGCGGGCCAGAACGCCGCGCGCTATCCCGACGTGCAGCCGGGCCCGCGGCGCGCGCCGCTCGCGATCGTGTTCACCGATCCTCAGCTCGCGATCGCCGGCACGCGGTACGCCGATCCCGCGCCCGGCTCATTCGTCACCGGCACGGCGTCGTTCGAGGACCAGGGGCGCAGCCGCGTGATGCTCAGGAACAAGGGATTGCTGCACGTCTACGCCGACATCGCGACGCAACGGCTCGTCGGTGCGGAAATGATCGGTCCCGACGCCGAGCACCTCGGTCACCTGCTCGCGTGGGCGATCCAGGCGAAGCTCACGATCGCCGAGACGCTCGCGATGCCGTTCTACCACCCCGTCGTCGAGGAAGGCCTGCGTACGGCGCTCCGCGACGCGCACGTGAAGCTCGCCACCGCGCGGCTCGCGAACGCCGCGTAAGCCGCGTCGTCGCTACTTCGGCGGCGCCTGCTTCTCCTTTTCCATCATCGCGCGCAGGCTCGCCATCCATTCGGTCCAGTCGTGGGGCTTCCCCTCGGCGAAGCGCTTCTCGAGGTTCGCGAGCACGTTGCCCCACGCCTTATCGAAGTAGGCATAGGCTTTGTCCCATTCGCCACCCTCGCCCCAGCCGCCGTGGTGCAGCGTGACGAGCGTCTCGTTGTCGCCGGCCGGCTTGAAGCGCACCGTGACGTAGGTTCGCTGGGCACGCGCCTCGGGGAGCGACGGCGGCGCATTCCACGTGAAGGTGATCATTTTCTTGTCCTGGATCGCGAGGAACCGCATGTCGTCGGCGCCCCTCAACCCCGGCCGCGCCAGCGGATTGATGTAGATCTCGAACGGTCCGTCGACACGCGCTTCGACGCGAGCGTCCGGAGCGAAGAAGCTCTTGATGCCTTCGGTGGTCGTCCAGGCCTGCCAGACGGCGTCGACCGGCGCCTTCACGCGGACTTCCTTGTCGACGTAGCGTTCCTGCGCGTGCGCGAAGGCGCAGGCGGTGAACGCAAGCAATGCGACGAGAATCTTCATCGGGGCGAGGCTCCAAAGGAAAGTCGTCTCTGACCCTACTTTTCTCGGCGTCACGGCGCCGTGTAAGCAGTCTTGACGGTCGTGAAGAATTCCGCGGCATAGCGTCCCTGCTCGCGCGGACCGTAGCTCGAGCCCTTCCGCCCGCCGAACGGGACGTGATAGTCGACGCCGGCCGTCGGCAGATTGACCATCACCATGCCGGTCTCCGCGTTGCGCTTGAAATGCGACGCATGCTTGAGCGACGTCGTGACGATGCCCGAGCAGAGCCCGAACGGCGTGTCGTTCGCCATCGCAAGCGCCTCGTCGTAGCTCTTGGCACGAATGACGGCGGCGACGGGGCCGAAGATCTCTTCGCGCGCGATCCGCATCGCGTTCGTCGCGTCGGTGAAGAGCGCCGGGGCGAGATAGTAGCCGTCCTTCGCGCGCTTGACGCGCTCGCCGCCGAGCGCGAGCTTTGCGCCTTCGCCGCGGCCGATGTCGACGTACTTCAAGTCGGTGTCGAGCTGGCTCTGATCGACGACCGGCCCGATGTCCGTGCCCGGCGCAAGCGCGTCGTCGATCTTGAGCGATTTCAGCTTCTCGGCGAGGGCCGCGACGAAGCGATCGTGAATCCCGTCCGTGACGATCAACCGCGACGACGCAGTGCAGCGCTGGCCCGTCGAAAAGTACGCGCCTTGGACCGCGCAGTTGACGGCCGTCGCGAGGTCGGCGTCGTCGAGGATCACGAGCGGATTCTTGCCGCCCATCTCGAGCTGGATCTTCGCCATCCGCGCGACCGCTTTCGCGGCGATGCCGCGCCCGGTGTCGACCGAGCCGGTGAAGCTCACGCCGGCCACATCGGGATTCGTCACCAGCGCTTCGCCGACGACCGAGCCGCGGCCCATCACGAGGTTGAAGACGCCCGCGGGCAATCCCGCCTTCGCGAGAATCTCGGCGATCGCCCAGGAGCAGCCCGGGACGAGATCGGCGGGCTTCATGACGACCGTATTGCCGTACGCGAGCGCCGGCGCGATCTTCCACGCGGGAATCGCGATCGGGAAGTTCCACGGCGTAATGAGGCCGACCACGCCGAGCGGCTCGCGCGTGATGTCGACGTCGATTCCCGGCCGCACCGACGGGACCTTTTCACCGGAAAGGCGCAGCGCCTCGCCGGCAAAGAACTTGAAGATGTTGCCCGCGCGCGCTGC
This sequence comes from Casimicrobiaceae bacterium, assembly GCA_035857655.1. Taxonomy (GTDB): domain Bacteria; phylum Pseudomonadota; class Gammaproteobacteria; order Burkholderiales; family Casimicrobiaceae; genus CAIWHR01. The sequence continues at coordinate 2,368 of DASSGI010000057.1, forward strand.
CTCGCCGATGCCCTCGGGGAGTGTCTTGCCTTCCTCGCGCGAGAGCAGCCGGCCGAGCTCGTCCTTGCACGCGAGGATCTCGTTACCGGCGCGGTCGAGGATGTTCGCGCGCTCCTGGACGTTGCCGTTCGCCCATCCGGGAAACGCCTGCTTCGCCGCTGCGATCGCCGCGCGCGCCTGCGCGGCATCGGCTTGCGCGTACTCGCCGATCACGTCGGTCAGGTCGGACGGATTGCGATTGAGCGTCACCGTCGCGCCGGCGACCCACTCGCCGGCGACGTAGTTGCGAAACGGAGCAGTAGCCATCGGTCGCTTTCAATGGGATGAGGTTCGCGCGCCCGCCGGGCCGAGGAGGCCGCGTGCGCCGAGGTTCCGCATGAGCGCCGCGGTTCCGAAGGTCCACGGCGCGATGCGGTCGGAGCGGTCGAC
>DASSGI010000058.1:0-19054 GCA_035857655.1 Casimicrobiaceae bacterium
GTTCGAGGTTGAAGGAAAGCCAATCCTCGGCGCCCGGCAGGAGCGCCCTCCGCCGGGGAGCATTCGCATCGATCTCTCCCTGGACCGTTTGAAGTCGTACGAACGCTTTGTGGACGGCACGAAAAGCCGCTTCGCGCTGGCTGCGGGTAACGTAAAACCGAGTCGGGGAGAACATCGCGTGCCTATAAGAAAAAGCGCATCGGTCCTCCGACGATCCTAGCTGCGCGCTGCGCCGCACGCTGTCGGCCACGTTTGTGCATCGGCGTCGTCCGCGACCTACACCGTGGCTCATCGCCGGCACCGCACCGGACGACGAGGAATTCCTCCCCCCGGGGCGATGAAGTAATTGCTCTGTCGCTCGGCTCGGGTTGCTCGACTTCCACGCTCAGGCCTACGCCGGGCGCCTAAGATCCGATCGAGCAATTCGTCAGCTGCAAGAAGGACGTGGCTCGTTCATACGGACGATTGCGCTCGCTCATCGTCCTACGCGAAGATCGGCTCCGCTCCGACAGCGATCGCGGGGTTGCCGCGGTAAAAACTACGCATGACTCTATTCATGACCATTGTTGGGGTCATCGGCTGGGCACTCGGACTCGTGATCGTGCTCACGCTCTTTCGGATGTCGGGAGACGAGGATCGTGCCGCCCGACACGCGGAAAAGCGGCTCGATCCGTTTTCCGATGTCGAGATCACGCAAAACGGTCAGGGCCGCTACTGACCCAATACCGATACCGACACCATGGGGGACGCGATGCCGACTCGGGTGTACGTGGTCGAAGATTCGCAGCTCGTGTTCGAGCGATTGCAGGAATCGATGGAGGAGGTAGGCGCAAAGGTCGTCGGCCATGCCGACGCTGCGTCAACCGCAGTTGCGCAGATTGGCGAGCTACGGCCCGACGCGGTTGTAGTCGACATCGCGCTGCGCGAGGGAACCGGGCTTCACGTCCTCAAGGAGATCGAGCAACTGCCTGAGGACGGTCGCCCGGTGCGCATCGTGCTGACGAACTTCAACCGCCCGTGGTACCGCGACGCAGCGAAACGTCTTGGCGCCGAGTATTTCTTCGACAAGAGCTGCGATGTTTCGCGGATGCTCGACGTGTTGCGCTCGATGGTCCTGGGGCGCCGCGCTCCGAGGCATGCGCACGCGCACGTGTAACACGTACGTTCCACGTTGTGGTGTAGAGCTATCCGCAGCGACGGTCGCTCGCGAACACGGCGTTCGCTCGCGCGCTTTCTTGCCAGGCGATAGTCACCGCGTGGCACGTCGTTGCATAATTCGGCGCATCTCGACTCTTCGCCTGGATCCGCTGCGCTCCGGCGCGCCGGCTAATCCAGGCACCTTCGGTGGCATCCTCGAAACTGCGGCTGAGATGCGATAGATGGCTGACGGCCCTCGCCGTCTTGGCTGGAGCGTGCATCGCGCACGCCGCGACCACCTACGAAGGCACACCGGATAACTATCGCGGGTTGCTTCGCGATCTTCGGCCCGGAGACACGCTCCATCTCGCGCCGGGTCGCTATTCCGATGGCCTGCCGCTGCACAATGTCGCCGGCGAGGCAAACAATCCGATCACGATCTCCGGTCCCGCCGAAGGCCCGCCCGCTCTCTTCGTCGCGGAGCTCGAGCGCAACACGGTGAGCATCGTCGATTCGCACGATGTCGTCGTGAAGAACCTGGTGCTCGACGGCCGTGACCTGCCGGTCGACGCCGTCAAGTGCGAAGGGACTGCGCGCTACGCCCATCACATCACGCTCGAGAACCTGCTGATCCGCCGCCACGGCAACAATCAGCAGATCGTCGGAATTTCGACCAAGTGCCCAGCCTGGAACTGGGTGATCCGCGGCAACACGATCGCCGGCGCAGGCACCGGGATGTATTTCGGCAACTCCGACGGCACCGCGCCGTTCGTCGCCGGCTTGATCGAGCTCAACATCGTCGTCGACACCCTCGGCTACAACCTGCAGATCAAGCACCAGAATCGCCGGCCCGATATCGAAGGGCTCCCGCGCACGAGCGTCACGACGATCCGCCGCAACGTTTTCTCCAAAGCCAGCGGAAGCTCGACCGAACTGCCGCGGCCGAATGTGCTTGTAGGGCACTTTCCGGCCTTCGGCGACGGCGTCGACGATCGCTATGCGATCTACGGCAACTTCTTCTACGCCAATCCGGTCGAGGCGCTCTTCCAGGGCGAAGGAAACGTCGCGCTCTACGGCAATCTGTTCGTCAATCCGTACGGTGACGCAATCCGGATCCAGCCGCACAACGACATCCCGAAGAACGTCGACATCGCGTTCAACACCGTGCTCGCCGAGCGCACGGGGATCTCGGTTGCACTCGCGCCTCGCTCCGCAGCGTTCCAGCAAACCGTCATCGGCAACGCGGTGTTCGCCGCCGCGTCGCTCGTCGGCGGCATCCAGAAGGGCAACTTCGCGGCAACGTTCGCCGAAGCGGACCGCTATCTGATGCAGCCGTTCGCGGCTCCGGACGCGCTCGACCCCGCTCCGCGCTTTCTGCTCATGAGCTCGGATGCCGACGCGCCGAACCCTGCGCAACTCGCCGATTGGGATCGCGACTTCAACGGACACCCGCGTCCGCCCGGATCGATCGGTGCCTACGCAACGGTGGGCACGAATCCCGGCTGGCGCCTGGCGTTTCCCTTAGTGCAGGATTGAAGTCGTGGGCCACGCTACTCCTGCCGAATCCGAACCTGACGCGCACAACGAGCTCGAGGCCGAGATCGAAGCCGGGTTTGCGGAGCTTCAAGCGGGGCGTTTCGCGCAAGCCGAGAGCATCTACCGTGGCGTGCTCGGCAAGGACCCGAATCACCCGATTGCGCTGCATTTGCTCGGCGAGGCGACTGGCACGAGGTCGGCGAGCGCGTCGCCGCGCGCGTGGAGAGCTCTCGCTCGCGCTAAGCCAGCGCCTGCGCGATATCCTCGATCAGGTCGTCGGCATGCTCGATGCCGATCGACAGGCGCACGAGATCGACCGGGCATGTCGTGCCGGCACCCTCGACGCTGGCGCGGTGCTCGGCGAGGCTCTCGACGGAGCCGAGCGAAGTGGCGCGCTTGAAGACGCGAAGCTTCGCCGTAAACGCCTTCGCTGCATCTTCGCCGCCGGCGAGCCGCAGCGACATCATTCCGCCGAACCCGCCGCGCATCTGCGCCGCAGCGACCGCATGATTCGCATGCGACGGCAATCCGGGATAGAGAACGTGCGAGAGCCGGCGATCGCCGCGGAAGCGCTCGGCAATCGCCGCCGCGTTCGCGCTCGCCGCCGCGACGCGCAGCGCGAGCGTGCGCATCCCGCGCAGCAGCAGCCACGCTTCGAACGGACCGAGCACCGCACCGCCGCTGCCGCGGATGTAGCGTATCCGCTGCCATAGAGGATCGTCGTTCGCGGTCGCGAGCGCGCCGCCGATCACGTCGGAGTGGCCGTTCAGATACTTGGTCGCCGAATGCATGACGACGTGCGCGCCGAGCTCGAGCGGGCGCGTGAGGATCGGCGTCGCCGCCGTCGAATCGACGCCGACGATCGCGCCGACCTCGCGTGCGATCTCGCTCGTAGCGGCGATGTCGGTGACGTCCCACGTCGGGTTCGCCGGCGTCTCGATCCAGATGAGGTGCGGGCGAACGCCGCGCGCCTTTTCAGCGAGGTCGTCGATCGACGCGTTCTCGTAGAACTCGATCGCAAGTCCCCACGGCGCCGCGAACTCGAGCAGCCACTTGCGCAACCCCCAGTACATGTTGCGTGGCGCGAGCACGCGATCGCCCGGGGAGAGCGCCTGGAAGAGCGCGCCGGCGGCCGCCTGCCCCGAAGCGAACAGCATCGCTCCCGCGGCGCCTTCGAGCGACGCGATCAGCGCCTCCACCTGATCGTAGCTCGGGTTCTCCGGGCGCGAATAGCCACGTCCGCCCGGATACGTGCCGTCCGCCCCGCGCTCGTAGGTCGTTGAAACATGGAGCGGCGGGACGATGTCGCGATACGGGACCGCGACTCGGCCCAGTCCCTGCGCGATGCGCGTTCGCCGATGGAGCGTGGATTTTTCGGACGCCATTGAATCGACCCGAGGACGACGATCGAGCCACTATGCCTCACGTCGCCGCGGCCATGCAAATCGGCATCGGTCCCCACGAACGGCCGGCCGCCGCGAAGACATTGATGCGACGATCGCCCGAATCGCGAATAATAGGCGCGCGCGTTCGCCTGGAGCTCGAGCGCGCGTTTTCGGTCCGAGGACGGCGAATCCCCGGCGCCCACATCGACGGAGACAGGCGATGAGCGACGAAAACTGGGCGGAAGCGAGAGCGGCACGCGCGCGCGGCGACCACGCGACCGAAGCCAAGGCCTACCGGCGCCTCGCCGAGCAGGGCGACGCCCAGGCCCAGGACAACCTCGGTGTGCTCTACGAACGCGGTCTCGGCGTTGCCAGAAACTACGCCGAAGCGATCAAGTGGTATCGGATGGCCGCAGACCAGAACGAGCCCAACGCGCAGAACAACCTGGGCGTGATGTACGAAACGGGCCGAGGCGTTCCTCCCGATCACGCCGAAGCGGTGAAGTGGTACCACCGCGCCGCGACGCAAGGCGACGTCAACGCGCAGCACAATCTCGGCAACATGTACGAGTCGGGCCACGGCATTGGGCAGAACTACGCGGAAGCGGTCGCCTGGTTTCGCAAGGCCGCCGAGCGCGGGCATCCGATGGCCCAGGCCAATCTCGGCGTGATGTACGAGCTCGGCCACGGCGTGCCGCAGGATCTCGTTCAGGCGTACATGTGGTTTTCGTTGTCGGTGGCGGGCTTCCCCGCCTCAGAAGCCAAGAACCGCGGGATCGCCACGCGAAATCGCGACGAAATCGCGGCGCGAATGACAGCCGCGCAGCTCGCGGAAGCGCAGAAGCTCGCGCGCGCGTGGCGGCCTCGCTGAGCGCCTCGCTCACTGGACTACCCTCCGCGCTTCGCGGTAGGTCGCCGTTGAGAGCGGCCCTCCGGGGTCTCAGGCGCGCGCTGCGTTCTTGGTGATGAAAGCCGGGCGCTGGCTCGCGCTCGCGGCGGAGTCTTTCAGGAACTGGCCGAAGCTCTCCGCATCGAGTGCACCGCTCACGTAAGGCCCCTGGATCTGATGGCAGCCCAGGCGACCGAGGAGCGCTGCCTGCTTCTCGTTCGTCACGCCGTCGGCGACGACCCGCTTGTTGAGCGCGTGCGCGGTCGCGACGATCGCGGCGATCAGCGCACCCGAACCCGTCTCGCCCCCGACTTCCGGAGTGAGCGAGCGGTCGATCTTCACGTTCTCGACCGGGAAGCGATTGAGACATGCGAGCGAAGCCTGCCCGGCGCCGAAATTGTCGAGGCAGAACGTCACGCCGATTGCGCGAAGCTCGTCGAGCATTCGCACGATCTCGTTGTCAGCGTCGATCAGCAGGCTCTCGCTGATCTCGAGCTCGAGGCAGTACGGGGCGATTTGCGAAGCCGTCACGATCCGGCGGATCTGTTCGACGAATCCGCGCTGGCGGAACTGTCGCGCCGATACATCGACTGCAACGGGGGGCGTGTCGATCCCGGAGACGTGCCAGGCCTGGAATTGCCGGCAGGCTTCGGTGAGCATCCACTCCCCGATGGGCTCGATGAGTCCCGTCTCCTCGGCGACCTCGATGAAGGCGGCAGCTAGCCGCGGGTCACGCCCGGGACGTTCCCAGCGCAGCACCGCTTCCGCGCCTGCGATGCGCCCGCTCCTCACGTCGAGCATCGGCTGGTACCACAGCGTGAATTCGTTGCGCGCGATGGCCTCGCGCAGCTCGCGCTCGAGGTTGACGCGCGCGTGCGCGGCGACGTTCATCCGTTCCTCGAAGAACTCGTAGCGGCCGCGGCCGAGCTCCTTGGCCCGGTACATCGCGACATCGGCGTGGTACAACAGCCGGTCAGCGCTCGTTCCGTCGTCGGGATAGACGGCAATGCCGATGCTCGCGCTCACGCGGTGCTCGCTGCCGCCGACGACGAACGGCTGCGCGAACGCGTTGACGACGTTGAGCGCCGCCGCCTCCGGATCGCGCTCGGAGCGAATCTGCGACAGGATGACCGTGAACTCGTCGCCGCCGAGCCGCGTCACCGTATCGGTCTCGCGCACGCAGCGCTTGAGCCGCGCGGCGGCCTGGCGCAGCACTTCGTCGCCCGCGGCATGTCCGAGCGTGTCGTTGATCGTCTTGAATCGATCGAGGTCGATGAAAAGCAGCGCGAAGTGAGCCGGCTCGCGCTGCGCCTGCGCGAGCCGGCGTGCGAGCTGGTCCTTGAAATAGAGCCGATTCGGAAGGCCCGTCAGCGCATCGTAGTTCGCCTGGTAATAGAGCTGCTCATCCCGGGTCGCCGTCGCGAAGGCCACGGCAACGCGGTCGCCGAGCATCCGCGCCCGCGCGCGTTCCTCGTCGGTGAGCTTGTATCCGTTTCTGAACCCGAGGATGACGGCGCCGACGACCACGTTCTGCGACACGATCGGCAGGACGAGCATCGACGAGGCGCCGCGTTTCGCGATCGGCGCGAGATACGGAGCGAGCTCGTCCGTCCTGTCGATCCACAGGCCATCGGCGTGCGCGGCAAGCGCCGCCGTATCGGCCGGGGTGTGCGACGCGCGGACGTGCTCGAGCGCGCCGTTGTCCGCCTGGTCTCGCGTCACCACGCGCACCGAATCCGTCGCGCTGCGATCGACGATCGCGATGCTAACGAGGTCCGCCGGCACGATCTCGCGCATTCGCAGCGCCGTGATGTCGATGACGCGGTCGAGCTCGTGCCGCGACAGGATCGCATCATCGATGTCGGCGAGCGTGACGAGCGTCGAGAACTGGCTGCCGAGGCGGGAAGCCATCGAGTTGAACGAAGTCGCGAGCTCTCCGAGCTCGTCATCGCCCAGTCGCGCCGAGAAGTCCTGGTTGCCGGCGCGGCGCGTGCCCTCGATCAACTTCTCGAGGGGGATCAGCATCCGCCGCACGCCGCGTATGCTGAGCAGCGCGACGAACAGCAGCGCGACGACGGTCACGGGCAGCAGCACGTTCGTGAGCATGCCCTGCAACGCCTCGTGCCCCGGGCTCAGCGACAGCACCGCGGTCACCGCGATCGGAATCAATGCGGCGACGACGAGCAGCGCCACGATGCGGCGCGCGAATTTGCTGCGAAGCAAGGTCGAGTCGTTCTTCATGTTGGCCTGCCCGGCGGCATGCGTCCTGCACACAAGGCATGCACGGTGAGTGGCAAGACCCGTGCCATCGCGCCGCGCGCATCGGCGCGGTGCACTACAGGCTGCAACATTTCAAACGACCACGCGGCAGGACGCCGCCGGATGCGCTACATGCTGCGATCGACCGAATCGCGAGCGGATCGGATCCGCTACTTGCTGCGCTCGACCGAGTCCCAGACGGATCGGGTGCGCGGATGCAGCTCGCTGTAGTAGGACCGGAGCGAGGCGACCTCGAGCGCAATCGACATCGGAAAACCTTTGCGGCCGCCGCGCTCGTCGACCATCAGCGAGTCGAGATACTGCTCGCAGCGGTCGGCACGGGGCCAGAGCTCGGCGATGCTGTTCGCGATCCGCGGAAAGCGCGCCGCCAATTCGGTCGGACGCACCGCATACGGAAGCGCGTTCATCCACGCGACCGTCGCGTCGAGCAGCACCGGATTGACTTCCGGGCCGCGGCGCACAGCGGCCGCCGGCTTGGCCTTGTCTTCGTTCTTCGCCTGTCGGTCGAGCGCTTTTCGCGCGTCGTCGACCGACACCTTCTCGAACTCCAGCGACTTCATCATCGACCTCTGTCGTTGCTCGAACAGCCACCCGACGCTCCGGCATCATGGAAGGACCATCGTGCTGCCGAACAGGCCGTTTCTTCCGGCAGCGCCGGTCGCAAGGCGACGGCGACCGGACGAACGGACGCCGCAACCTTCATTGACCGGCAAGCAATCGCCGTGCCTGAGGCTCGATTCAGCGCTTGCCGCTCGACATTCGGGCGAAATCACCCATCACTTTCTGCATCGACTCGAATGCCGAGCCGCCCGACGACATCACTCCCTGCATCGCCGACACGACGTTTTGCATCTTGGTCAGATCGGGCATCATCGCCATCGCCGCCTTCGCCTGCTTGACGCCGGGCACGTCGGTCATCTGGTTCTCGATCAGCGCGAAGAGCCGCTTCTGCATCTCGACGACGAGCTCGAACATCTCTCCCCAGTAGGCCATCGATCGCTCGACCGCCTCCTGCGTGACGCTCTGCCCCGCCGCCATCAGCGTCGGAACGTCGCCGGCCTCCGCGGCGTGGCGCGCCGCCTTCTTCTGGATCGTGCGCGCGGTTTCCTCGCCCTCGAACTGCAGCTTGCGCATCTTCGCCGTGCTGTCGATCGCAGCGTCGATCACGTCGAGCGCCAGGCGCGCGTTCGCACGGTAGAGCTCGAACGCCTGCTCGGGAGTCAGCGTCTTCGCGTACTTCGCGAGCTGGGCGGGGTCGGGGATCGTGAACATCCCGGATCCCGCAGCGGAGGATTTCGATTCGGTTTTCGCCTTGGCGGCGGCCGGCTTTGCCTTGCGCGCGGCGGTGGATTTCGGCTTCGACTTGGTGGCCATGGTGAACGCTCCTCTCGCGATGGTGGCGGGACAGCGGATCGATCAATCTCGAAGGACGGTGACGTTTTCGCTTCGTCCGTCGGGGGCCGGATACCCGGGGCGTCGGACAGGCCCCATCGGCCATTGCACGCCGACGAAGGCTCGGCGTCAACACCGCAACGCGATTCCCGCCGGCAGTTGACAACGGCTGCCTGCCGCCTATAATGACGGTACCGCATATACATACGGTAAGGCGACGCCCCATGGCCTCTACCACCGCCTCCACCACCGCGCTTCCTTCACTCACCGCCCGCCAGCAGAAGGTGCTCGACTGGATCCGCCGGCACCTGGAGTCGACGGGAATGCCGCCCACGCGGGCGGAAATTGCCGCGGGCCTCGGCTTTCGCACCGCAAGCTCCGCCGAAGATCACCTGCGGGCGCTCGCCCGCAAGGGCGCGCTCCGGCTGACGCCCGGCGCGTCGCGCGGCCTGCGTCTGCGGGAGACGCCGGAGCTTCCCGGCGCCGGGCTGCCGCTCGTGGGGCGGGTCGCCGCGGGAAGCCCGATTCTCGCCACCGAGCACATCGAAGCGCACGTGCGACTCGATCCGGCGCTGTTCACCCCGCGCGCCGACTATCTGCTGCGCGTGCGCGGCCGGAGCATGAAGGACGCCGGCATTCTCGATGGTGACTTTCTCGCCGTGCATCGAAGCTCCGAGGCGCGTTCCGGACAGATCGTCGTCGCGCGCGTCGCCGGACGCGGCGGCGACGAGGTCACCGTCAAGCGGCTCAAACGCCGCGGCGGACAGCTTCTGCTCGTCGCCGAGAATCCCGACTTCACGCCCATCGTCGTCGATCCGAAGGAAGCCGCGTTCGCGATCGAAGGCGTCGCCGTCGGACTCGTGCGCAACGGTAAGAGCTGGTAGTTGTTTTTCGTTCGAGCGAAATCCAGGCGCGGATCCGCATCCGTTTCTTCACGAAGACCACAACGGGGGATGTGATGTACACCCTATACGGCAAGAATGGCTCGGGGTCGGCAGCGATCGAAATCGCGCTCGCGATCATCGGTGCGCCCTCGCGTATCGTCGAAACGGCAACGTGGGAGCAGAACGACGCCTACGCCGAGCTGCTGAAGCTGAATCCGCTGGGGCAGATACCGACACTCGTGCTGCCGGATGGCAGCGCGCTCTCCGAGAGCGCGGCGATCCTGATCCATCTCGGCCTTGCGCATCCCGAGAGCGATCTGCTTCCGCGCGACGAATCGGCGCGAGCGCAGGCGATCCGCGGGCTCGTATTCATCGGCGCCAACTGTTATGCGGCAATCAGCGTCATCGATTATCCCGAACGCTGGTGCGAGAATGCCGATGCCGACGAAGCGACGCAAAAGCGCATTCGCAACGGCACGCGAGCGCGCTTGCATCGCTATTGGGAAATGTTCGCCGACCTCTTTCCGGCGCGCCCGTATCTCGGCGGAAGCGCGATCGGCGCGCTCGACATCCTCGCCGCGGTCGTGTCGAAATGGGCGGGGTCGCGAACGCATCTGCAGAAAGCGCGTCCAATGTTCTACGAAGCGCTGCTGCGCATCGAAGCGCATCCGAAGGTGGCTCCGGTTTTCGCGAAGCACTGGCCCGAAAAGAAATAGTTCGCGCACTGATCGAAACGACGCCTTAGCAGCAAGTCGTATCCACCCTGCCTTTCTTCGCACCGGCGCTTCCCGTCGGCGCCGGCTCTTCCACCCGAACGTCGAAGGAGACCGCATCATGGCCGTCAAACCCATCCCCGAGGGATACCACTCCGTCACGCCTTACCTCATTCTCGACGATGCGACGCGCGCGCTCGATTTCTACAAGAAGGCGCTCGGCGCAGTCGAGCTGCTGCGCATGCCTGCTCCCGGCGGCAGGATCGGGCATGCGGAAATCAAGATCGGCGACTCCCCCGTCATGCTCGCCGACGAATCGCCGGAGATGGGTCATCGCAGCGCGCGCAAGATGGGCGGCTCGCCGATTTCGCTGATGGTCTACGTCAAGGATGTCGACGCGCAAGTTGCGCAGGCGGTTGCCGCCGGCGCGAAGATCACGCGGCCGATCGCCAACCAGTTCTATGGCGATCGCACCGGCGGCATCGAGGATCCTTTCGGCTACCACTGGTATATCGCGACGCACGTCGAAGACGTTCCGCCGGACGAGCTCGAACGCCGCGCGGCGAAAGCGATGGGCGGGGCGAAGTCCGATTGATTCGGGTCCGATGGATTTGTCAACACTGTTGACAAACTGCGCCCGGCTTCCTGCATCGTCCTCACGATGAATTCCGCGCTCGTCGCCGTGCTGTCGAACCCCGCGATCTGGCGCGGCGGCGATTGCGCGCCCGAGCCCGCCGCAGTGTCGTCGGGCTTCCCCGCGCTCGACGCGGTGCTGCCGGGCCGCGGCTGGCCCGGGGGCGCGCTCACCGAAATCGTGCTCGAGCGCGAGGGCATCGGCGAGATTCGACTCACGCTGCCCGCGCTCGCGCGACTGCAGGCCGAGCGGCGCGACGTCGTCTGGATTTCGCCTCCGCACGTGCCGTACGCGCCGGCGCTCGCCACCGCCGGGCTCGATCTCACGCGGCTTTTGATCGTCCGCTGCCGCAATCCCGCCGATCAGCTCTGGGCGTACGAGCAGGCGCTGCGCGCGCCCGAATGCGGCGCCGCGTTCGCATGGCTCGGATCGCACGACGATCGCACGATGCGCAGGCTCGCGGTCGCCGCGCGCGAAGGCCGCACATGGGGCGTGCTGTGGCGGCGGCCGGGGCAGCGCGCGCTCGCCCCTGCGGCTTCGCTGCGGCTTGCGCTCGCGCGCGAGCAGGGCCGTCTCGCAGTGCGCGTGCTCAAGCGGCGCGGCGGCGATCTCGCAAAGCCGGTGCTGGTCTAGGACCTGTTGATGCTATGGCCACAAACGCGTTGCAGGGCCCAAGCCTGAAGGAGCAAGCCATGCCCTCCTCCACCCTCGCTCATCACTTCTTCACGATGGCCTGCAACAACGCGTGGTCGAATCATCGGCTGCTCGCTGCCTGCAGCCGGTTGTCGCAGGCCGATTTCGTCGCGCCGCGAACGAGCTTCTTTCCGTCGATCAAGGCAACGCTCAATCACATCCTCACCGTCGATTGGTATTACATCGACGCGCTGGAGCGGGCCTTCCGCGATGAGCCGCCCAATACGCAACCCTCGCGCTTCTTCACGCCCCAGGAGCCGTTCGTCACATGCACAGAGTTGCAGCACGCGCAAGCCGCAGCCGATCGCCGGCTGATCGATGCCTGCGCGGCACTCACCGACGCGCGGCTCGAAATGCCGGTTCCGGTGCAACGCCGTGCCGGCATCGAAACCGAGAACGCAACGCGGCTTCTCGCGCACCTGTTCCAGCACCAGATCCATCATCGCGGACAGGCGCACGCGATGCTCGCGGGAACGCCGGTGAAACCGCCACAGCTCGACGAATTCTTCTGCGCGAACGAAGCGCATCTCCGGCGCGCGGAGCTCGCCGAGATCGGCCTGTCGGAGACGGCGATCTGGGGGCCGCTCTGACGCAGATCGGTTCGAGTCGCCGCCGGGACGAGAAACCGGAGCGTACAAAAGTAGTACGTGAGGATTTCGAGTCGCCGAGCAACAAAGCAGATCGGCCCCGCAGCAGGTTTGCATCATGATTTGGGCGTGCTTGCTTCTGCCGTCGCTGGCCCTCGACGTTTTCGCGCGGGCGCTGCCGCCCGCTGACGCGGCAAAGCCGTTCGCGATAGCGACCGGCGGGCACGCGCCGCGCATCGTCGGCGCGAACGCGGGCGCGCAGGCTGCGGGGATCCAGCCCGGGCAGCTCGTATCCGTATCGCTCGCGCTCGCGCCCGATCTCGTCTTGCGCGATCGCAACCCCGACGGCGAAGCGGCGGCGCTCGCTGCGGTGGCGACGTGGGCAACGCAGTTCACACCGGCCGTCACGCTCGCGCCGCCCGACGCGGTGCTCGTCGAAATCGGCGGCAGCCTGCGGCTCTTCGGCGGTCTTTCGAAGCTCGCGGCGCAGCTATCGGCCGGCGCACGCGACCTGGGTTACGACGTGCAACTCGCGCTTGCACCTACGCCGATCGCGGCGCTGCTCTTCGCCCGCTCCGGAGAAAGTAGGGTCAGAGACGATTTTTCGCACGGTTTCTTTTCCTCGCCCAGGGAGCGAGGAAAAATCGTCTCCGATGCGCTCGCGCCGTTGCCGCTCGCGCTCACCGGCGCCGACCCCGCCGCGGTTGCGACGCTCGCCGCCGCAGGTGTCACGACGATCGGACAGGCGTGTGCGCTGCCGCGCGCTTCACTCGCGCGGCGCGTGGGCGAGGATTTTGTCGCGCTTCTCGATCGTGCTCGCGGCCTCATAGCCGACCCGCGGCCGCCGTTCGTTCCGCCGCCGAGATACGCGGGAAAAATCGAGTTGCCGGCGCCAGTGGAAAACATCGAGGCGCTCGCGTTCGCGGTGAATCGGCTCGTGCACGAGCTGTCGGGATGGCTCAACGGGCGCGGCCTCGGCGTCATCGAGCTCGCGCTCGCGCTGGCGCACGAACGCTACGTCGGCGAGAAAACCGGCGTTCCCGTGACGAACGTGCGCTTTGCGCTCGCGGCGCCGGCCCGCGAGCACGCGCATCTCATCGCAGTGCTGCGCGAGCGACTCGCGCGCGTCGCGCTGCCCGCGCCGGTGGAGTCGATCACGCTCACGACGCTGACGACGGCCCCGCTCGCGAGCCGCAACCTCGGCTTGCTCCCCGGCGATGAAGTCGTCGCCTCGGTGCCGCTCATCGATCGGCTGCGGGCGCGTCTGGGCGAGGACGCGGTAAGGCTCGTCGCTCCGCACGCCGAATATCGTCCCGAGCGCGCGTGGCGCGAGAGCAGCGAGATTCGAATGGAGACCGCGCGCAAAGGCAGGAGCGCACCCGATTCATCCGCCGCCGCTTTCCCGCGGCCCATCTGGCTGCTCGCCGAGCCGGAGCCGCTCGGCCACCTGCTCGAAACGCACCCGTGGGTGCTGCGGGACGGACCCGAACGCATCGAGTCCGGATGGTGGGACGGCACCGACGTGCGCCGCGATTACTTCATCGCCGAGAACCCCCGCGGCGAAACCGTGTGGATCTATCGCGACCATCGCTATGGAACCGACGACGGCGAATGGTTCTTGCACGGCGTGTTCGCCTGACGGAGCGCATTCGCCCTTTGAGCAACCGGAGCAACCGCCGCTCGATGCTCCCATATGACATTAGCATCGACGGCTATCGTCGCGCCGATGCATGGGATATTGCGTTTGCGATGAGCCGTGGAAGAGCTATCGCGCCGCAATACGCGCGTCGCCCCGGGGGGCTGAACGCCTGCCCGGCCAAACCCCCGCCTTCGGTCCGACCACGGCGCCCCACAGGTGGCCGTCTTTACGGCGTCATGCGTTTCGTGTGCAATGGCGGGCGGGAAAAAATCCGTTCTCGGCGATAGCCGAAAAAAGCTCGCAATCCACTGTGAGAGGAGTCCACGCAATGCACATACCCGTCCTCCGTAAACTGATCGCCGGCGTCGCGGTTCTTGCCGCCTCGGCGCTCATCGCCAGTCCTGCGTTCGCGCAGAAGACCAAGCTCACCGTCTACACCGCGCTCGAGAACGACCAGCTCGGGCCCTACAAGGAAGCGTTCGAGAAGGCGAATCCCGACGTCGAGATCGCCTGGGTGCGCGACTCGACGGGCGTGGTGACGGCAAAGATCCTTGCGGAGAAGGACAACCCGCGCGCCGACGTCATCTGGGGCCTTGGCGCCTCGAGCGTCGCGCTGTTCGACTCGATGGGGCTGCTCGAGCCGTACACGCCGAAGGGCGCCGACCAGCTGAAACCGACGTTTCACAGCGCCAAGAATCCGATGACGTGGACCGGGCTCGACGCCTGGCTCGCGGTGATGTGCTACAACACCGTCGAAGGCGGCAAGAAGAACATGCCGAAGCCCGCGTCGTGGGCCGACCTCACCAATCCCATCTACAAGGATTCGATCGTGATGCCGAATCCCGCGTCGTCGGGAACCGGATACCAGGCCGTGTACGCGTGGATTCAGCTGATGGGCGAGAAGCAGGCGTGGGAGTTCATGGACAAGCTCCATCAGAACGTCGCCGTCTACACCCATTCCGGGTCTGCGCCGTGCGTGCAAGCCGCCAAGGGCGAGCGCGTCATCGGCATCGGCTTCGACATGCGCGGCGCGAAGGAAAAGACCGGCGGCGCGCCGATCGACATCATCATGGCGAAGGAAGGCGCGCCGTGGGACATGGAAGCCACGGCGATCGTCAAGGGAACGAAGAACCTCGCCGCGGCGAAGAAGCTCGCCGATTTCGCGGCAAGCAAGCCCGCCTACGAGCTCTATGGCAAGTACTACGCGATCCTCGGCTATCCGGGCATCAACGCAGCGCCGCCTAACTATCCGCCGAGCGCGGACGCGGCGATGGTCAAGATCGACCTCTCGAAGATGGGCGAGGAGCGCGCGAAGATTCTCGCTGAATGGACGAAGCGCTACGACAGCAAGTCCGCTCCAAAGTAGCAGTCGCATTTCGGCCTTCCACCTAGCTGCGATGCGTCCCGCCGCCCGGCCCCCCGCCGGGCGCGGGTCGCATGCGTCGACATGACGGCCACCCCCGGCGCGAGCGGCATCGCCCCGTACCTGCTGATCGAGCGGCTGACCAAGCAGTTCGGAGCGTTCGCTGCGCTCAAGGACATCTCGCTCGAAATCCCTGCAGGCGAGTTCGTATGCTTCCTCGGCCCGTCGGGCTGCGGCAAGACGACGCTGCTGCGCTGCATCGCGGGTCTCGACACGCAGACGTCGGGACGCATCTTCCAGGGCGGCAAGGAGATTTCGACGCTGCCCGCGTCGAAGCGCGACTTCGGAATCGTCTTCCAGTCGTACGCGCTGTTTCCGAACCTCACGATCGCGGCGAACGTCGGCTACGGTCTCGTGAGCCGTGGCATTCCAAAGGTCGAGATCCGCACGCGCGTCGACGAACTGCTGCGGCTGGTGGGCCTGCCGGATGCGGCGCGCAAGTTTCCTGCGCAGCTCTCAGGCGGACAGCAGCAACGTGTCGCGGTCGCGCGCGCAATGGCGCTCTCGCCGGGGCTTCTCCTTCTCGACGAGCCGCTGTCCGCGCTCGACGCGCGCGTGCGCGCGCACCTGCGTCTCGAGATTCGGCGCCTGCATCAGCGCCTCGGCGTGACGACGATCATGGTCACGCACGATCAGGAAGAGGCGCTGACCATGGCCGATCGCATCGTCGTCATGAACCAGGGCGTGATCGAGCAGACCGGCACGCCAACCGAGATCTACCGGCGCCCCGACACGGCGTTCGTCGCCGATTTCGTCGGGCATACAAATTTCCTTCCTGCGGTGGTCACCGGCCCGAAGCAGGTTCGCTTCGGAACGATCGACCTCGGGTGCGATCTCGACATCCGACCCGGCGCGGGTCACGACGTAACGCTGGCAATCCGCCCCGAGGACGTCGTTGTGCTCAACGTCGTCGCGTCGATGCCCAACATGCTCCGCGCGAAGGTGGCCGAGATCGAATTCCTCGGATCGTTCTGCCGCGTGGGCCTGACGATCAACGGCGGTAACGGCGCGCCGGCGCTCGTCGCCGATTTCTCGATCAACGCCGTTCGCGATCTCGCGATCGAAGCGGGCAAGGAGATCTCGATCGCGTTGCCGCCCGAGCGAATCCGCGTTTTCCCGCGCGCGCCGACGAAGCCCTAGATGGCGGCGCGCTCTCTCCCGCTGGGCGCCGCAGCACCGTGACACCTCCCGCTTCCGCAACGACCACCGCGACCGCGATATCCGCGCCGCTCGGCGCACCGCCACTCGCGCGCCGCCGTCTCGATCGCGACGACGTCGTGATGCGGGCCGGCGTTTGCCTGTTCATCGGCTGGCTGCTCGTGACGCTCGTGCTGCCGCTCGGGACGCTGCTTGCGAAGAGCTTCCAGGACCAGAACGGCAAATTCGTCGGCCTCGCGAATTACATCCACTACTTCTCGACACCCGCGTTGTTCGATTCCGTCTGGAACAGCCTGTTCATCGCGTTCCTCTCGACGGCGATCGTGCTGCCGATCGCATTTACCTACGCCTATGCGCTGCAGCGCAGCTGCATGCGCTGGAAGGGCCTGTTCCAGGCGCTCGCGCTGATCCCGATCCTCGCACCATCGCTGCTGCCGGCGATCTCGCTGATCTATCTCTTCGGCAACCAGGGCTTCCTCAAGGGCTTGCTTTTCGGCGGCGAGATCTACGGCGCCGGCGGGATCGTCGTCTCGCAAGTGTTCTACTGCCTGCCGCACGCGATGATCATCCTCGTTGCCGCACTGTCCGGGGCCGATGCACGGCTCTACGAGGCGGCCGACGCGCTCGGCGCCTCGAAAACGCGGATCTTCTTCACCGTCACGCTGCCTGGCGCGAAGTACGGAATCATCAGCGGGGCGTTCGTAATCTTCACGCTCGTCATCACCGATTTCGGCATCGCCAAGGTCATTGGCGGCAAGTTCAACGTTCTCGCGACCGATATCTTCAAGCAGGTGATCGGCCAGCAGAACTTCGAGATGGGTGCCGTCGTCGGGTTCATCCTGCTGATCCCGGCCGTCGTGGCTTTCATTGCCGATCGGATCACGCAGCGCCGTCAGGTCGCGCTCCTGAGTGCGCGCGCCGTGCCGCTCCAGCCGGCGCCGGAGCCTCGGCGCGACTGGACATTGTTCGCCTTTTGCGCAGTCGTCGGAGGCTTGATCCTGGGCGTGCTGGCGATGGCGGCCTGGGCCTCGTTCGTCACGCGCTGGCCCTACAACCTGGCGTTGACGCTCAACAACTACAAGTTCGGGGATTTCGACACCAACGGCTGGTCCGCGTACTGGAACTCGGTCGAGCTCGCAACGTGGACCGCGGTGATCGGCACGGTCGTCGTCTTCGTCGGCGCCTATCTGCTCGAGAAAACGCGCCGCTTCGCGTTCTGGCGCGGAGTGGCGCAGCTGATGGCGATGCTGCCGATGGCCGTACCCGGGCTCGTGCTCGGTCTCGCCTACATCTTCTTCTTCAACGCGAAGGGCAACCCGCTGGGATTCATCTACGCGACGATGATCATCCTCGTCGTCAATTCGATCACGCACTTCTACACGGTGAGCCACCTGACGGCGACCGCCGCGCTGAAGCAGCTCGATCCGGAGTTCGAGGCTGTGTCATCGTCGCTCAAGGTGTCGCTGCTGCGAACGATGGCGCGCGTGACGATTCCGGTGTGCCTGCCGTCGATCCTCGACGTCAGCATCTATCTGTTCGTCAACGCGATGACGACGGTGTCCGCCGTGATCTTTCTCTATTCGACGGATACGAAGCTCGCCGCGGTCACGATCATCAACATGGACGAAGCCGGATTCACCGCCGCGGCTGCGGCAATGGCGATGACGATCGTCGCGACGTCCGCGGCGGTAAAGATCGCTCACGTGCTGCTGACGCGCCGGCTCGAGCGCGTCACGCAGGCGTGGCGCAAGCGCTGAGGCGGGAAGCAGACAGCCTCCCGACCTCACCTCAGCTTCTAGTCGTCGTCGTGATCATGCAGCTGGCCGCGGATTTCTCCGCTGGTCGCCGACGTACTGTGCACGTTCCCATACGCTACACCCTTGCGAATTGCGGCGAGCACATCGGCGAACCCCGCAGCACCCAGTGGAACAGCCTGGTTCGTAGGGCCGACGACGTTGGCAGCAGTGAGCGTGCCACTCACGGTCGCGGGATTCGTGGCCGGGCATGTCGGCGTGAGGGCGTCGACGGCAGCATCGGCAGGTTTGACATTGGCAGTCTTGCAAAGCCAGAGCGCGATCCCGCCGGCGACATTCTTTTGCCCGATGTGGATATGTGCCTGCGTAACCGTCCCTTCGAGATTTCGATAGGTCAGGTCGTAATGGATCGATCCGAGGACGTCGTCGATCACTAACGTCAATTCGCCGGATGCCCCGGAGATTACGACCGGCGCCTCCTCTAGTCCTTTCAGCTGCACCTTGATGACTCCGTTGTCATCGTCGTCATCGCCGTTACGGTCGGCAAAACCCACGCCGGGTGCGAGCAGCGATCCGCCGGCGACCAGGGACAGAGCGAAAATCAGCGCTTTGCGACGCATTGGACCTCCTGTTAGTCGGGGTTGTCGCCGGCGGGCAAGACTGGCCGTGGGACAGCCGGCGACCCGCAGGTAAACATCGCCGGGAGCTGACATATTCCTGTCGAACGACTTGCAGAAAGCCGTCGCAGGCCTCCTCACGAGCTTTTCTGGAGGATGGCCTGAATATTTTTCCGATCCCTACCGAACCGCCGGTCCGCTCGCGGCCTTGAAATGAGTTCGCCGGCGCAGCGCCCGATGGCCCGACTCAGGCGGCCGCGCGCGCCGATACCGCGGGACTCACCTGCCGGATTCCCATTTCGCGCAGCGCGTCGCGAATCGCGTGGACGGCCT
>DASSGI010000059.1:0-11118 GCA_035857655.1 Casimicrobiaceae bacterium
CGCGCTCGCGCTCGCGCACGAGCGGCCGCATGCGAAAGTGCTCGCGACCGATTCATCGGCGGGAGCGCTGGCGGTTGCCGAGGACAATGCGCGGCGCCTCGGCATCGCGAATGTCGAGTTCACGCGATCGGATTGGTACGCCGAACTTCCCGACGCGTGGCGCGCTGTCGCGTTCGACTTGATCGCGAGCAATCCTCCGTATGTCGCAACGAACGACCGGCATTTGCTCGAAGGCGATGTGCGTTTCGAGCCCGCGGCGGCGCTCGTCTCGGGCAGCGATGGCCTTGCGGCCATCCGGCAGATTGTCGCCGGCGCGCGCGCGCATCTCGCGCCCGGCGGCACGCTTGTCGTCGAGCACGGCTACGATCAATCGGAGCGGGTGCGCGAGCTGTTTGGCGAGGCGGGTTTCGCTGAGATCGCTAGGGCGAAGGATCTCGCGGGGATTCCGCGCGTCGTCGCCGGGCGAAGTCTGTAGCGCGTGAATTGCGCGAAGCGTACGAAGCGTACGTTCAGCCCGAAGCGGTGCTCGCGTTCGGTGGAACGACGCCCAGCTTCTTCGCCCACGGCACGAGCTTCGGCATGATCGTCGGGTAGAGCGCGACGCCTTTTTCGCGCTGCTCGCGCAGCCGGCGCATTCCTGCTTCCCCGGGAAGTCGCACGCGTTCGACGCCGGGGCGCGGCTTCGATGCGTGCGTGACGTCGACCATGTGGTCCATCTGCCGCTTGAACGCGTCGAGTCCGCCGAACGCGCGCGGATCGAGAACCTGGACGAACGCCGTGCCGCCCCAGCCTTCGGGCGGATCGGCGCGACCGAAGCCGGAGAGTCCCGCTGTCAGCGCCTCGACGAGGAGCGTCAGTGCGAAGCCCTTGTAACCGACGTCGAGGCCGCCGAGCGGCAGCAGCGCGCCGCGAGGGTCCGTCGAAAGCACGGCGGGATCGTCGGTTGCATTGCCCTGGTTGTCGATCAGCCAGGCGCCGGGAAGCTTCCTGCCTGCGTCGCGCTGCTGGAACGCGAAGCCCATGCTCGTGATCGAGCTCGAGATGTCGATGAGGATCGGATCGCCCGATGTCGGCAAGCCGGCTGCGATCGGATTCGGCGTGATGATCGGCGTCATTCCGCCGTGCGCGACGACGGCCTTGACCGTCGGATCGGAGCTCTGGACGATCGCGACGAGCCCGCGCTCGGTGGCGCGAAGCAGATAGACGGCGAGGCAGGCGATGTGATGCGCGCGCCGAATGACGACGGTGCCGGTGCCGCTGGTCGCTGCCATCGCTGAGGCGCGATCGAGCGCGCGGAGCGTCAACCACGGTCCGGGAAGGCGCTGGCCGTCCCACGTCTCGCTCGCCGCGCGCGCGTTAACAACAATCGGCTCTCCGGACTTCGTCATCGCGCCCTTCTCGATCTCGTCGAGATACGGGGCGAGAAGGTGGAGACCATGCGTCGTGTGGCCGAGAAGATCGCCGGTCGTCAGGACGTCGGCGACGTCATGCGCGATGTCGGCGCGAACGCCGGAACGCTTGAGGAGCGCGGTCGCGAACGCGACTAGATCGTTGGCAGGGTAGCGAGGGTGGGACATGAAAAGGCAGAACGGAGAGGAGGAGGCTGTGAATTGAAAGTCAAATTCACAAGAGGTGGGGGGGTAAGGTACTGAATGTATGGGCGTAATTGCGTACACCCTGAATACGAGTGGCCTAGCGCTGTCCGATGCGCCTGAGGTGCCATTTCATTAGCCGGAGCATATCGCCTTCCTTGACGTCTCGCGGCGATTGCACCTTCAGACCGAGCCTTTGCCGTACTTCGGTGACAAGGGCGCCATGGCCGAAAGGATAAATCTGTTCCTCAAAGAGAACTCCGAAACCGTGGGCCCTGTGGATCTCGTACATATAGGACTTAGGGGCATATCTCATGATGAATAGCGGCGTGACCCCCAAGTGGTGGCATAGCTGAAGTTTTATCTGAAGCTCCGAACGCGGGATGTAGTTTTGCGTGTTCTTGACTTCCACACCGTATGCGACTTCATCCCTGGTAACGATCCGGTCCAAGTTGTGGTTGGTCGACTCCCATCTCCGGTCGCGCCAGCTATTCGAGTTCGTCGATTCCGCCCGGAATCCGTTTCTTCCCAACGCGGCATCGAACATTAGTTCCCCGTGCCGCCCGATGGCATGCGTGAAATTCAGGATCGAATATCCGGCCGAGCAGCTCGAGCATTGTTTTGAGCTCTCGCTGAATGTATCGGTGCTTGCGGTGCGCGTAAAAGTTGATGACTTGACCGTATGGCGGAAAGCAACCCTTTGGATTGACTTAGCGTTACCCAATTCCAATAGCGCCTTTCCTGTAATCCAGTGGAAGAGGTCGCGCTCGAGTGCAGTTTCGGTTTGCGTCGAGTAGAAGAGGCGCTTCGGCGAGGCATCAAAGAATGCTCGAATTCGCGGTATGGCAAGATTGACCGCGGGGATCCGGTGCGCGCTCTTCATCGCCGTTTTCGGCGAGCCATTGGTCGTGGTCGGGCACAAGTAATACTCTGGCTCAAAAAACGCAAGCCGAAAATCGGCTATTCGGCAGCGATGCGGGTGGCTTGAGCCCTTATATGCTGCTTTCGACTGGGCCAGCACCCGCGATGCATCGCGGAGGAGTTCTTCTACATGCATTACACGCCTAGGCGAATGCCTTCTCCGCGCGCGCAACCGTCGCCGCAATATCCTCCGCAGTGTGCGCGGCGGACACGAAACCCGCCTCGAACGCCGACGGTGCGAGATAGACGCCCGCGTCGAGCATCGCGTGAAAGAATTTGTTGAAGCGCAACTTATCGCAGGCCATCACGGCGTCGTAGGTCCCGGGGATGCGCTCGGCGAAATAAATGCCGAACATGCCGCCGGCCGACTGCGCGCAGAAAGTTACGCCACTATGCCGCGCCGCAGCTTGCAAGCCATCGACGAACGACTTCGTCGCCGCCGACAGCCGATCGTAGAACCCCGGCGCCTGGATGGCCGTGAGCGTCGCGAGTCCCGCAGCCACAGCGACCGGATTCCCCGACAGTGTTCCCGCCTGGTAGACGGGGCCGAGCGGCGCGATCTTTTCCATGATCGCGCGTTTTCCCCCGAACGCACCGACCGGCATGCCACCGCCGATCACCTTGCCGAGCGTCGTGAGATCAGGTGTGACGTCGTAGAGTCCCTGCGCGCCGCGCGGATGTACGCGAAATCCCGTCATAACTTCGTCGAAGATCAGCACCGCACCAAAGCGATCGCAGATCGCCCGCAAGCCTGGCAGGAAATCCGGGCGCGGCATCACGAGGTTCATGTTGCCGGCGATCGGTTCGACGATGATGCCCGCGATGCGTTCGCCGTCGGCCTTGAACGCCGCCTCGACGGCGTCGAGATCGTTGTACGAAAGCACGATCGTCTCGCCGGCGATCGCAGGCGGAACGCCCGCTGACGAAGGTTGCCCGAACGTGAGCGCTCCCGATCCTGCCTTCACCAGCAGGCTGTCGCCGTGACCGTGATAGCAGCCTTCGAACTTGACGATCGCGCTCCGCCCGGTGAATCCGCGGGCGAGGCGCAGCGCCGACATCGTCGCCTCGGTGCCCGATGAGACCAGACGCACGAGCTCGACCGACGGCAGCAGGCGGCAAAGTGTCTCCGCCATTTCGATTTCCGGCTCGGTCGGCGCGCCGAACGACAATCCCTTCCGCGCGGCGGCGACAACCGCCCCGACGACGTCGGGGTGCGCGTGGCCGAGAATCGCCGGGCCCCACGACCCGACGTAATCGATGTAGCGCTTGCCGTCGGCATCCCACAGGTAAGCGCCCTCACCGCGCACGAAGAAGCGCGGCGTCCCGCCGACGGAGCGAAACGCGCGCACCGGCGAGTTGACGCCCGCCGGAATCGTGCGTTGCGCGCGGGTAAAGAGTTCGTCGTTGCGGCTCAAGTGGGCAATGATAGCCGTTTTCGGCCGATTGACTCGGCGTCGCGATTCTCCGACGATTTCACCTCTCGCGGATCGCGCATTCCGCGTTCCGTTCATGATGGACCTCTGCTCGTGCTCCCTTCGTCGCTGACGGTCAGCGTCGTCACGTACCGGCCGGACGCCGCGCTGCTCGATCGTTGCCTGCGCATGCTTGCGCTCGCGATCGGCGCCGCGCGCGAAGACGGCGTCGTCAGGAGCGTTGCGCTGGCGCTGATCGACAACAGCGAGGATCCGAAGATCGCCGAAGACGTGATTCGCCTCGGCAAGAAGCGCTTCGGCGATTCGGGCGTGCAGCTTCACTTCCTGCACGGTCACGCGAACATCGGCTACGGCATCGCGCACAACCTGATGCTCAACGGGACCGGCGCCGACTATCAGCTCGTGCTCAATCCGGACGTCGACGTCGCGCCCGACGCGATAATCAACGCGATCCGCTGGCTCGATGCTCATCCCGAAGTGGGTGCGCTTGCGCCTGCCGTGACGAAACCCGACGGAACGCCGGATTTCCTTTGCAAGCGCTACCCGGCAGTGTTCGACCTGCTGCTGCGCGGATTCGCGCCGGCGCTCCTGCGCCGATGGTTCCGCAAGCGCCTCGACCGCTACGACATGCGCGACGTCATCGATCCCGCGAAGAACGAGCCGGTCCGCGACGTGCCGGTGATGTCAGGGTGCTGCATGCTGGTCCGGCGCAAGGCGATCGACACGACCGGCGGCTTCGATCCGAAGTTCTTCCTCTACTTCGAGGATTTCGACTGGAGCGTGCGCTTGAACAAGGTCACGCAGACCGCGTACCTGCCGTCGTTCCAGGTCATCCACCACGGCGGCGGCGCCGCCCGCAAGGGGTGGCAGCACATCGGCTGGTTTGCGAAGAGTGCGTTCCGCTTCTACGGGAAGCACGGCTGGCGGTTCTTTTGAGCGAGCGACATCGATGATCGATTCGAGCATCGTCGTCAGCCAGGTCCGATGAACGAGCGCTGCAGATGAGGAGTGGCCGCGTCGTCGTCACCGGGGCGGACGGCTTCATCGGCCGCACGCTCGTTGCGCATTTCGCGAGCGAGGGTCGTGCGTATCGCGCGCTCGTCCGCCAGACCGATCCGGCACGGCACGGGAAGTTCGAAGTGCAGCCGGTGGGCGATCTCGCGGATACGTCGGAGTCCGATCTCGACGAACACTTGGGCGGCGCACGCGCGGTCGTCCATCTCGCGGGCAGCGCGCACGTGCTCGAGGAGACGGATCCCGAGCCGGCCGCAGCGTTCGCGTCGGCGAACGTCCACGCGACGGTGCGACTCGCCCGGGCTGCCGTGCGCGCCGGCATAGAACGCTTCGTATTCGCGAGCAGCGTGAAAGTGAACGGGGAGGCGAGCCCGCCCGGGCGGCCCTTCAAGCCCGGCGATCCGCCCAACCCGCGTGACGCCTACGCACGCAGCAAGGCGAACGCCGAGCGCGAGCTGGCGACGATCTGCAAAGGGACGTCGGTCGCGCCCATCGTGCTTCGATTGCCGCTCGTCTACGGGCCGGGGGTCAAGGGCAATTTCCTTGCGCTTCTCGACGAGGTCGCACGCACGCGACCGCTGCCGCTTCGCGCGATTCGCAACCACCGAAGCATTCTCTATGTCGGCAACCTGATCGACGCGATCGACGCCGCGCTCGATGCGCCGTCTCCTCCCGCTGGCGTGCATTTCATTACCGATGCCGAAAGCGTCTCTGTTCCGGCGCTGGTCACCGCGGTCGGCAAGGCGCTCGGCACGCCGGTCCGGCTGAAGGCGGTGCCGGTGCGGCTTTTGAAGTTCGCGGGCCAGGTGACCGGGAGGCGAGCGCTGATCGAGCGCCTCGTCGGCACGCTGGAAGCCGATTCGACGTCGTTCACCGACGCGACGGGCTGGCAGCCGCGCCATTCGCTTGCCGAAGGGCTCGATGCGACGGCGCGCTGGTGGCGGCTGCGGCATTCGATTTGAGGCTCCCCCTGTCGCGCACGCGTGCTGCGGCGTTCCGAAGGGGAATCTGCCCCGGCCGCCAGCAGCGATGACCGCCTCGCTATAATCGGGCTCTCGCCCCTCGGAAAAAACCGCGATGAGCGCTCGACCTTCCGGCCGTCGTGCCGATCAGCTGCGTCCGCTCCGCATTACTCGCCACTACACGAAGCATGCCGAAGGCTCCGTGCTGATCGCGATGGGCGATACGCATGTGCTGTGTACGGCGAGCGTCGAAGAAGGCGTCCCGGCGTTCCTCAAGGGCAAAGGACGCGGCTGGCTCACGGCGGAGTACGGAATGCTGCCGCGAGCGACCAACACGCGGACGCGACGCGAGGCCGCCGACGGCAAGCAATCGGGCCGCACGCAGGAAATCCAGAGGCTGATCGGGCGCAGCCTTCGCGCGATCGCCGATCTCGGCGCGCTCGGCGAGCGGACGATCAAGATCGACTGCGACGTGCTGCAGGCCGATGGCGGAACGCGCTGCGCGTCGATCACCGGCGCCTGCGTCGCGCTCGCCGACGCGATTCACTGGTGCCGCGCACGCGAGCTCGTCACGGGCGAGGTTCTCAACGACTTCGTCGCCGCGGTTTCGGTGGGGGTCGTCGGCGGCACGCCGGTGCTCGATCTCGACTACGCCGAAGATTCGGGCTGCGACACCGACATGAACGTCGTGATGACCGGGGCAGGCGGATTCGTCGAGGTGCAAGGCACCGCCGAGGGCGCACCGTTTTCGCGCGAACAGATGGACACGCTGGTGGCGCTCGCCGAGCGTGGAATCCGCGAGCTGATCACGCAGCAGCGCGCGGCCGTCCGGGGGTGAGCGGTCTCCGCGCCGACAAGGACCGTGCATTCGATTTCGCGTCTCGTTCTTGCGTCCGGTAACGCCGGCAAGCTTCGCGAGTTCCGGCGGCTCCTCGCGCCGCTTGGAATCGAAGTGGTCGCGCAAGCCGAGCTCGGTATTCCCGACGCTGACGAGCCGCACGTCACGTTCGTCGAAAACGCGCTCGCCAAGGCGCGCCACGCGAGTGCCCATGCGAAGCTTCCCGCGCTCGCCGACGATTCGGGCGTCTGCGTTCGCGCGCTCGGCGGGGCGCCGGGCGTCCAGAGCGCGCGCTACGCCGGCGAGCCTCGGTCCGACGCCCGCAACAACGCGAAGCTGATCGCCGCGCTAGCCGATGTTGCCGACCGGCGCGCGCATTACGCGTGCGTGCTCGCGCTCACGCGGCACGCCGACGATCCCGAGCCGATCATCACACAAGGCACGTGGCACGGGACGATCATCGATGCGCCGCGGGGAAGTGGCGGATTCGGCTACGACCCGCATTTCCTCGACCTCGAGACTGGCCTCACGGGCGCCGAGCTTCCGCTCGAGAAGAAGAACGAGCTCTCGCATCGCGGCAAGGCGATACGAGCGCTCATTGCGCGGCTGGAAGGCGAATGAGCGCGCGGGGCGAAGCCAAGGCCCGAAGGGTGCGTCCGCGTGCGATTGAGCCGCGCCGACAAGCTACCGAGGGCGCATTCGAAACCGTCCGGAGGCGCGAATGAGCTCGCCCGCCGTTGCGACGCTCGACGTCGGTTCGCTCAGCGGGCCGCGGTTCGCAGCGCTGCCGCCGCTTGCGCTCTACGTGCACATTCCGTGGTGCCTCAGGAAATGCCCGTACTGCGACTTCAATTCGCACGAAGCGCGCGGCGAGGTGCCCGAAGCGCGTTACGTCGATGCCCTGATCGCCGATCTCGAGTTTGCATTGCCGTCGATCTGGGGGCGGAAGGTCGTCTCCGTCTTCATCGGGGGCGGCACCCCGAGCCTGTTTTCCGCAAACGCGATCGATACGCTGCTCGCCGCGATACGCGCCCGCCTGCCGTTGACTCCCGACGCCGAGGTCACGCTCGAAGCGAATCCCGGAACATTCGAGCGTGCCAAATTCGCCGGCTTCTTCGGCGCAGGCGTCAATCGGCTTTCGCTCGGCATCCAGAGCTTCGATCCGAAGCACCTCGCCGCGATCGGCCGCGTGCACGACGCGGAAGAGGCGCGCCGCGCCGCCGAAGCGGCGCTTTCGATCTTCAGCAACGTCAACTTCGACCTGATGTACGCGCTGCCGCGCCAGAGCGTCGCCGAGGCCGAATCCGACGTCGCCGCGGCGCTTGCATTCTCGCCGCCGCACCTCTCGTTCTACCACCTGACGCTCGAGCCCAACACGCTGTTCCACCGCTATCCGCCGCCGCTTCCCGATGACGAAACGGCAGCGGACATCGAGGACGCCATTCACGCGAAGCTCGGCGCAGCGGGCTATCGCCATTACGAGACGTCCGCCTATGCGTGCCCGGCCCGCGAGTGCCGTCACAATCTGAACTATTGGCGCTTCGGCGACTATCTCGGCATCGGCGCGGGCGCTCATTCGAAGCTTTCGTTCGCCGACCGCATCGTCCGGCAGGTGCGCTTCAAGCAGCCGAAGCAATACATCGACGCGACCGCGGCTGGTGCGCCGATCCTCGAAGAGAGCACGGTCGCGCGGGCCGACGTCGGGTTCGAATTCATGCTCAACGCGCTGCGCCTGACAGACGGCGTTCCGAAGACGCTTTTCGCGGAGCGCACCGGCTATCCGCTCGCGCTCGTTCAGCGCGAGCTCGCCGAAGCCGAGACGCGCGGACTGCTCGAGCATGACCCGACGACGATCCTGCCCACGCCGCTCGGGCAGCGATTCCTCAACGATCTGCAGCAGATCTTCGTCAAATCGTGAAGGACGAATCGATGAGCACCGACTGCTCGCCGAGGACCGCATGAGGGACAACGAGCTCTTTCGCCTGCCGCTCGCGAGTGCCGCCGAGGGAATCGTCGCGGGGACGCTCAGCGCCGAGGCGCTCGCCGAAGCACAGCTCGCGCGCATTGCTGCGACCGACGCAGCGATCGAAGCGTGGGCGCACCTCGATCCGCTGCGCGTGCGCGCGGAAGCGGTCGTCTGCGATGCGCGGAAGGGGGTGGGTCGCGGATCGCTCGAGGGAATCGGCGTCGGCGTGAAGGACATCATCCCGACGATCGACGAACCGATGCAGGTCGGCACGCCGATCTACGCGGGCCACCGGCCGCAGCACGACGCCGCGTGCATCGCGCGGTTGAAGCAGGCGGGCGGATTCGCGTTCGGGAAGACCGTGACCACAGCGTTCGCTTTTCTCGATCCGTCGAAGACCAGGAATCCCTGGAGTCCGGAACACACGCCGGGCGGCTCGTCGGCGGGGTCGGCAGCCGCCGTCGCCGCAGGCCACGTCGCCGGCGCGATCGGAACGCAGACCAACGGCTCGGTGATCCGGCCCGCTGCGTACTGCGGGGTCGTAGGGTTCAAGCCGACGAAAGACGCGATTCCGTTCTCGGGCGTGCACCTGTTCAGCGAAACGCTCGACCAGCTCGGCACGTTCACACGCAGCGTCGGCGACGCAGCGAGGCTCGTCGCGGCGCTCGCTGACCCCGCGCGTGTCGCAGCCGCGCCCGCCAAGATCGAGAAGCCGCCGCGGTTTGCGCTTCTCGACGGATTCCCATGGACACGGGAGAGCGATCCCGATGCGCGCGTGAAGCTCGACGCAGCGGCGACGCGACTTCGTCAACACGGCGCCGAAGTCCTGACGGTCGAGTTCCCGCCGCCGTGGCGCGAGGCGAATCTCGTCCACCGCACGATCATGCTTTTCGAAGCCGCGCGCAATCTGGGCGAGCTGCAGGCGCGCGAGCGCGCGCGCATGTCGCCCAGCGTGAATGCAGCTCTCGACGAAGGTCGCGGCATCTCGGCCGACGACTACAAGGTCGCGATGGTGTTGCGCGACGCCGCGATCGTATCGTTCAACGAATGGCTCGACGGCTTCGACGCCGCAATCTCTCAGCCCGCGCCTGGACCGGCACCCGAAGGCCTCGGGTCGACCGGCGATCCGTCGTGCTGCACGCTGTGGTCGCTCACCGGCTATCCCGCGATTACGCTGCCGATCGGACTCGCCGACAACGGCATGCCGCTCGGCATGCAGCTCGCGACGGTGGCCGGCGCCGACGACAAGCTCCTTGCCGTTGCGGCATGGTGCGAAGCGCGGCTTCCGTTCAAGGGACTCGCCTGACGTGAAGCGCGCGAAAAAGCACCGGCCGCCGCAGCCGCCCGCAGTCCGCGATCCGGTCGCGCGCTCGCCGCTGCTGCGCAAGGGCGGCGCACATGGCAAAACGACGGGGGCGAAGCGTCGCGCGGCGAACGTCGCGCTCGCAAAGCAGGTGGGTGAAGGGGAGAGCGAGTGAGTCGGCGGGCCGTTGCGCACGCGAAGGACATCGTCGAGGGACCCCGCGAATGACGCTCTCGCGCCGCGATCTCGAAAACCACCGGATGCGCGAAATCTACCTGGCCGAGCTCGGTCCCGCGCACGCGCTCTCCGATGTCGAGCTTTCGGAGTCACTGACGGCAACGCTCGTCGCGAAGCCCAAGGGCGCCGGCTGGTGGGTGTTCGCGTACGGGTCGCTGCTCTGGAACCCGATCTTTCCTGTCGCGGAAATGCGCCCCGGGACGCTGTCCGGGTTGCACCGCAGTTTCTGCCTCTGGTCGCTTGCATCACGCGGAACGCGCGATTTCCCCGGGCTCGTGCTGGGTCTCGATCACGGCGGCGCGTGTTGCGGCGTCGCGATGCGGCTACCTTCGATGCTAGCCGTCGATGAGCTCCATCTGCTGTGGCGGCGCGAGATGGTCACGGGCTCGTACCGGCCGAGCTGGGTCAAGGTTCGCACCGACGGACGCGAGATCACCGCGCTTGCGTTCGTCGTTCGCCGCGATCATCCGCAGTATGCGCGAGGCCTGTCGCTCGACCAGCAGGTCGCGGTGCTCGGCAAGGCGTGCGGCGCGTTCGGATCGTCGCTCGACTATCTGGAGCGCACGCGCGTTGCGCTCGTCGCCCACGGGATCGTCGATCCGTATCTCGAAAGGCTCGCGGAGCGAGTCGCCGCGCAGTGCGGCTTACTTACCGGGGACCGAAGGAACTCGCGGCGGGCTTAGGCCTTCGCATGCGCCCGCCGCGAGTCCCCTTCGGTCCGCTTCGAAACCGCGGGGCTCACGCACGCCCCCGCGGCGAGTCCCTTCGCTCCGCTCCGAATCCCAGCGTGCGCATGCAGCGAAGCAGTTTCGCTGCGCCTCGTTGCGCTCAAATCGCGATGTGCCGTCCACC
>DASSGI010000060.1:0-5716 GCA_035857655.1 Casimicrobiaceae bacterium
GAAGCGCTGTCGATGTCGGACCGTGTCGCCGTGCTCCGCGCCGGGCGCGTCGACCAGGTCGGAAGCCCGCAGGACATCTTCGAGCGACCGAATTCGGTTCACGTCGCGGCTTTCATCGGCCAGGGAACGCTCGTCGCCGGAACCGCGGGCGAGCGCATCGGGGATCTCCTCGACGTGCGACTCGACGACGGCTCGGTATTGCGCGCTTACGCTCCGCCGGACATCAGCAGCGGCTCGCGCGTTCAGCTGCTGATACGGCGCAATGGCGCAACCATTCATCGATCGGCTGATGCCGCCGGTCGCGAACCGAAGTCCGTGATCGCCGCGCGCGTGCGCGCGGTCCTCTACCAGGGGCTGCACGTCGACGTGCACGTCGAGCTCGCGAACGGCGCGCGAATTCGCGTCGAAAGACCCGCATACGAAGGCGAACGCGTCGCGATCGGCGACGCGGTGTTTCTGAACATCCTGCCCACCGGCACCTGGGTGCTGGCAGACGACCGAGGAGAGTAGAGACATGTACGAATTCGACTACACAGGCCGAACGCGCCGCTTCCAGAACGTCCTTGCCGCGAAAGGCGTCTCGTGCGGAATCGTGATGAAGCCCGCGAACATCCGTTACCTGACCGGCTTCTGGGGCTTCGCCACGCGCGCCGAATACTCCGAGCCGCGGCGGTTGATCTGCGTCGTCGTGCCGCAAAAAGCCAGGCCGCTGCTGATCGTCCCGAAGATCGAGCACGATTTCGCGCGCGCAGCGACTCGCGGACTGCCGATCGAGCTGCGGCGACACGTCGAGTGGACGGAATCCGGCGAGACCGAGGACT
The DNA here is from genome assembly GCA_035857655.1 of Casimicrobiaceae bacterium. Lineage (GTDB taxonomy): Bacteria > Pseudomonadota > Gammaproteobacteria > Burkholderiales > Casimicrobiaceae > CAIWHR01. The sequence goes on from DASSGI010000060.1 coordinate 822, forward strand.
CGTGGGGAATCGCGCGCGACTACCTGAAGGAGGTGGGAAGCTCGGGGAAGATCGCATTCGAGCGGCAGAGCATGACGACGAAGGCAGCGGCGGCGATCGAGGAAGCGTTCGACAAGGCGTCGTTCGTCGATTCGAGCGGCTGGGTCGACGACGCGCGAGCGATCAAGGACGACGTCGAAATCTCTCTCCTCCGGCGCTGCGCGGAGATATGCGTCGAGCAATACGAAATGCAGGTGAAGGCGCTGAAGCAAAAGCCGTGGCGCGAATACGAGCTCGCGGTGCACGGCTGGGAGCACGTCGTCGGCCGCTGCGCCGAAGTGATGGAGCACAACGACGTCAACTCGCCGATCGGCGACACGCCGAACGTACAGCTGATCACCTCCGGCCACCGGCTCGCCCGCGCGCACGGCTCGGCCTCGTGCAAGCACATCGCGCCCGACGATGTCGTCGCGCTCGACTATTGCCGCGTGCCGTATCTTCTCGGCTACCGGATGGCGATGGGACGGATCGTGTCGCTGCGGAAGCTCACGGGCGAGGAGAAGGATATCGATGCCGTTACCAGCAAGGCCTACAGTGTCGGCGTCTCGATGGTGCGCGACGGCGCGAGCTGCTCGGACATCGACGATGCGATACGCCGCGTGATGGTCGACGGCAAGCTCGAGCCCTGGATCGTTCACCGCAACGGCCGCGGCATCGGCATCGAGGCTGTCGAGGCTCCCGAGATCAAGGTGGGTGCGCCCGACGTGCTGAAAGCGGGGATGGTGATCAGCATCGAGCCCAGCATTTATCGGGAAGGCTTCGCCTCCCGCGTGGAAAATGCGATGGTCGTGACCAAGGACGGCGCGGAGATATTGACGAAGGCGCCGACGGGAATCCGCGTCCTCGCCTGAAGCGGAGCGATTCGACCCTAGAGCGGAGCATGATCGGCAACGAGTACAGCGGAGCGGCAGCGCCGCGGATATCGCTGACGCGCGTGCTGTCGCTGTTCGGACGGCGGCACAACGTGGCGCCGTTCGTGCTGCTGGCGCCGGTCGTCGTCTTCCTCGGGTTCGTGCTGCTCCTGCCGATCGCCGTCATGGCCGAGATGAGCCTCTATCAGCGCGGCCAGGCCGGAACGATCGTCAAGGTGATGTCGTTCGCGAACTACGTGACCTTTCTGAAGGAGCCCGTCTACCTCAAGGTACTCGGGAACTCCGCGCTGATCGGTGCGCTCGTCTGCGCAATCACCGTCGCTCTTGCATTCGTTCCGGCGGCCGTGCTCGGCCTGACGCGCTCGCGGGTGAAGAACATCCTCTTCCTGCTGATCCTGATCCCGTTCTGGACGAGCTTCATCGTTCGCACCTACGCCTGGATCGTGCTCCTCGGGACGAACGGCGTGCTCAATGGAGCCATGCGCGCATTCGGGCTCGTCGACTCGCCGGTATCGATGCTCTATTCGCGCGGCGCGGTGATCCTCGGGCTCGTCCACGCGATGCTCCCGTTCGCGATCGTTCCGATCTACGCGTCGATAGAGCGGATCGACGACTCCGTTCTCGAGGCTGCCGCGACGCTCGGCGCGCGGCCGCTCGCGATCTTCGCCGAGGTGATCGTGCCGCTCAGCATGCCGGGGATCTGGGCTGCCGCAATCCTGGTCTTCATCGAGGCGACTGGCGCGTTCATCACGCCGCAGCTTCTTGGCAGCGCTTCCGACATGATGATCGCGCAGCTCGTGCAGGAGCGGTTCATCGGGTCGTTCGACTGGCCGTTCGGGAGCGCGGTCGCGATCATCTACCTCCTGTTCTCCGGGGTCGCGTTCGCCGTGCTTTTCGCCGGACGCCAGGCGGTCTCCGGTTACGCGCGATGAAGGCGTTTCAATTCAACGTCGGAACGCAGGCATTTCTCTACGGGATCACCGCGCTCGTCTACCTCTTCGTCTTCGTTCCGCTCTTCTTCGTGATCTACGCGTCGTTCGACCCGAACGAGATCATGCGCTTTCCGTACAAGGGATTTTCGCTGCGCTGGTACAAGGAATTCTTCGCGAGCCCGAACCTCTACATCGCTGCCGGCAACAGCTTCCTGCTCGCGGCGCTCGCCGGCGCGTGCGCGACGCTGCTCGGCGGGCTGGCCGCCTACGCGATCGCCCGCCTGACGTTTCGCGGGAAGGTCGCGCTGCAGGTCGCGATCAGCGCGCCGATGGTCATATCGAAGATCGTGCTCGGCGTCGCGCTACTCACGTTCATGGTCGATCTCGGCGTGCAGCGCGGCATGGGCAGCCTCATCATGCTGCACACGATGCTGTGCCTCCCTTTCGGCTTTCTCGTGATCTGGGCGCGGCTCCTCACCTCGGGCCGCGACTACGAGGAAGCCGCGCTGACGCTCGGCGCCGACGATATCCGGACTGCGCTCGAAGTGACGGTCCCGCTGCTCGGCTCGGCTGTCCTCGGCTCGTTCCTGCTCTGCGTCACCGTCTCGTTCGACGAGTTCTCCGCGACGCAGTTTCTCGTCGTGCCGCGCACCCAGACGATGCCGATCCAGATCTATTCGATGATCCAGACCGGCGTCACGCCGACCGTCAATGTATTCGCGACGCTGCTCACCGCGATCACGGTCGCGATACCGCTCGTCGCCCAGCTCGCCTTCGGCGCATTTCGAAGGACCTTCGTCACGCGATGAATCCGCCCAGGAAGAAATCTCCGGAAGCGACGCCCGCGCAAGCGGGCACGATGATCATCCGCGACGTGCGCGCGGTGAACCTCACGATTCCATACGATGTACCCTATCGCCCCGCATGGCAGCCCGGACTCGTCCGCGACAACCGCGCGTTCACCATCGTAAAGATCGTCACCGAGGACGGCATCGAAGGTTTCGGCGGATCCGACGGACATCAGGCCGGGACGATCGAGGCGAGCGTCAAGCCGTATCTCATCGGCAAGTCAGCGTGGGCAACCGAGCTTCATGCACGGACGTTCCGCAACGCCGGAGGCACGTGGTTCCTCGATCTGGCGCTCTGGGACGTGATCGGAAAAACCGCCGGCCTCCCGCTCTACAAGATCTGGGGAGCGTGCCGCGACAGGATCCTCGCCTACGCGAGCACGTCCGAGCTCGGCACGTCGAAGGATCGCGCCGAGCTCGCCCGGCGCTACCAGGCGGAGGGATTCAAGGCGCTCAAGCTTCGGTTCCACAACGAGACGATGGTCGAGGACCTTGCGCTGCTCGACGCCGCGATGGGCGCCGCGCCAGGCATGACGGTGATGATCGATGCGAATCAGGCGACGTTTCTTCCGTCCGTTCGCCCGTCGCCGCGCTGGGACTACCGCCGCGCGCTTGCGACGGCGCGCGAGCTCGAGGCGCGCGACGTCTATTGGCTCGAGGAGCCGCTTGCGAAATTCGATTACGAGGCGCTTGCGCAGCTCACCGCCGAGACCGACCTCTACATCGCGGGCGGCGAGAGCAACCGCGAGCTTCACGAGTTCCAGCTGCTGATCGAGCGCGGATGCTACGACATTCTGCAGCCGGATTGCTGTTTGTCCGAAGGCATCTCGCAGATGCGCAAGATCGCGGCGCTGTGCGAAGCGCGCTACCGGCATTTCATCCCGCATCACGGGCTCTCCGGGTTCGGCCTCGCCGCGACGATCCATCTCGCGTGCAGCACGCCGGGAATCAACACCGGATGGATCGAGATGATGTACGAGCCTCCGACGCGAACGATCGAGACGTATCAGCGTCTCGGCGGCATCATCGAATCGCGAATCTGGATCGACAGCGAGGGCTTCGTGCGCCCCCCCGACGGGCCCGGCCTCGGGCTTCGCGTCAACGAGGATCTGTTCGAGAAATATGCGGCGTAGCAGCGGCGATCCGGGGTCGGCGCACGCGGAATGTTGACGACGCCTTACTGGTGGGAGGGATTGTGGCCGATCCTGATTCCCGAGCGGTCGCTTCCGCCAAGCGCGGACGTCGTCGTCGTCGGCAGCGGCTATACCGGGTTGTCGGCGGCATTGACCCTTCTCAAGCACGGCCGCTCGGTCGTCGTCGTCGAGGCGCACCGCGTCGCCGAGGGCGCGAGCTCGCGCAACGGCGGGATGATCGGCGATCTGCTGAAGCCCTCGGTCGCCGAGCTCACCGGTCGCTTCGGAAAGGACATGGCGTCGCGGCTTTGCTGCGAACTCCGCGACGCGCTCGCACGCTTTCCGGATTTCCTCGCGGAATACGGAATTCGCTGCAATTTCGAGCGCTGCGGCCGGATCACCGGCGCGCTGTCGGAGACCCAGCTCGCGAGCCTGTTGCGCGAATCCGAAGCGCTGCGCAGAGTGACCGGCGTCGGTTACGACGTCATCGCAAAATCCGATCTTCCGGCGGAGCTCGGAACCGACGCCTACGTCGGAGCGCGGCTCTATCGGCATCACGCCGGCCTGCATCCGGCGAAGTACGTCGGCGAGCTCGCGCGCTGCGCACTTGCCGCCGGCGCCGTCATCTGCGAGTCGACGGCATTCCTGTCGTGCGAGCAGACGCGCGACGGCTTCTCGATCACGACCTCCGCGGGCCGAATCCGCGCTCGCGACCTGATCGTCGCGACGAACGGCTACACGGGCGCGGCCACCGGTGCGCTGCGGCGCCGCGTGATTCCGGTGACGAGCTACATGATCGCGACGGAGGAGCTACCCTCGGAATTGATGGCTGCGCTGATGCCGCGCGGCCGTGTGGTCACCGATACGAACCGCCTCCTCTGCTATTACCGTCCCTCGCCGGACCGCAAGCGGATCCTGTTCGGTGGTCGCCCCGCGTACACGCAAATCTCTCCGCAGGAGAGCGCGAAGCGGCTCGCTCGGTACCTGCGGACGCTTTTCCCCGCGCTCGCGAATGTCAGGCTGAGCCACTCGTGGTTCGGGATGATCGCGTACACGTTCGACCGGGTTCCC
>DASSGI010000061.1:0-5774 GCA_035857655.1 Casimicrobiaceae bacterium
ACAGTCTCGTAGCCGGTCAATCCCGATTCCGAAACGGTGGGAACGTCGGGCATGAGCGGCGATCGCGTGAGCGTGGTGACCGCGAGCGCACGCAGCTTTCCGGCTTTGACGAGGGGCACCGCAGGCGGCATGTTGACGAACATCGCCACGTCGTTGCCCGCGACCACGTCGGTGAGCGCCGGGCTGGATCCCTTGTACGGAACGTGGATCAGGTCGGCGCCTGTCATCGACTTGAAGAGCTCCATCGACATGTGCGAACTGCTTCCGTTGCCGCCTGATGCATAGGCGAGCTGTCCGGGTCGACTCTTCGCGTAGGCAATGAATTCCTGGACGGTCTTCGCCGGAACGTTCGGGTTGACGACAAAGATATTGGGTGCGACCGCGATCTGCGACACGGGTGCAAAGTCGCGCTGGATGTCGTAGGGGAGCTTCGCATACACGGCGGCGTTGATGCCGTGCGATCCGGCGTTGCCCATGATCAGCGTATAGCCGTCCGGCGTCGCCTTCGCGACGAACTCGGAGCCGACGACGCCGCCCGCGCCGGGCTTGTTGTCGACGACGACCTCTCTGCCGAGAGCGATCGACAGCTTGTCGGCGACGATCCGCGCGATGACGTCGGGCGCGTCGCCCGGCGTGCTGGGGGCTACGATGTGGATCGGCCTCGACGGCCACGCCTGCGCGTGAGCAAGCAGTGGAAGCGCCGCGAGAGCAATCCCGATCATCGACCAAGCAATGCGTTTCATCCTTGAGTCTCCCGTTTTCCGTTCGAGTGCTTTCGTCACTCAACGAGGGCCGCACTTTGCTTCGCGTCGATTCCCACCGACGCGGCGGCGGCGACGAGATCCTCGTACGTCTTGTCGTCGAGCGCTACGCCTGACGCGAGCCGCGCCGCGCGATTGCGACGCTCGACATCGCCGGGCGCAAGCACGGGCTCGCCGGGCTTCGCAGGTCTCGACGCGGTGACGAAATCGACGAAGCGCCTTGCTTCGCGGGCGACGTTGCCGTCGGGATCGTAGACGGCGGGGGCGATGTAGATCGACAGCATATTGTTGCGCAGAATGGCGTCGTCCGGATCGGAGCTCCGACCCGTCGATACCGCGCCAGCGAGCAGGTCGGTCACGATAGAGAGGCCCGAGCCTTTGTGCCCGCCGACAGTGAGCAACGCGCCACCCGCGTAGAAATCCTTCGGCTCGGTCGTCGGCTTGCCGTTCTTGTCGATGATCCAGCCTTCGGGCACCTTCTCTCCCTTGTTCACCGCGACCATCAGCTTGCCTTCTGCGACCGTCGACGTGGTGACATCGAGCACGACGGGATCGCGGCCGGCGACGGGCACGCCGACCGCAATGGGATTCGTCGACAGCCGTCGGTCGCTGCCGCCATAAGGCGCGGCGCGAAGCGCGCCCGACGTATTGAGGAAGTGCAGCGATACCTGACCGACTTCGGCCGCCATGTCGGCCCAATCGCCGACGCGACCGAGGTGCCCGCAGTTGGTGAGTCCGACCATCGCGATGCCCTGCTTCGCCGCCTTGTCGATCCCGATGCGCGCAGAGAATTCGCCGATCACCTGACCGAAGCCGCGATGACCGTCGACGATCGCGATCGCATCGTTTTCGAACACGACGCTCGGCGACATATTGGGCTTGAGCGTTCCGTCGCGCACCCATTCGAGGTACTTCGCAACGCGCAGCACGCCGTGCGAATCATGGCCGACCAGGTTGGAGTCGACGAGTCGTCGCGCGATCGTTCCGGCTTCATCCGGATTGCATCCCGCCCCTCGCATGATCGCGGCGACGAAGTCGACGAGCTTCTTGACGTTGACGAGCTTCATCGCTCCCCCATTCAAGGTGCGTCGCGATGCGGTGGCGAGCACGCTCGCGCGCTTTGTCGAGTGTAATTCTTGCCATCATTATACGCAGGCGCTCGGGAGGACCGCGGCACGATCGGCGCCTGCGAAATGCGGAGAAAGCGCTTCGACAGGTACATCGTCGGGCGTCCTCTTAACGTGCGGCAGCCATCGCGCTATATTGACGTCGAGGAGGTCGGGATGACTTTCCGGTTCGGGCTCTCGCCGAAACCCGGCGCCGCATCTCGCGGCATCGCGAGTTCCCTTTATCGCGTCGCGCTCGTTCTTGTCGTAATCGCAGCGCTTGCGCTCACGCCGCGCTCGGCGGCGCTCGCCGCGGATTCGACCTCATCGGCTGAGCCGAGCGCGTCGGCGGAGGCAAAACCGTCCACTGAAGGGCGAAGCGGCTTGGACGCGGAGCGCTTCTTCGACGCGATCGTGAAGGTGCATACCCGCGCCGTCCCCGACGCGCGCAGCAGCGCGACGCTCGGTGCGGAGCGCGACGGCACCGGGATTGTCATCGGCGAAGATGGGCTCGTGCTCACGATCGGCTACCTGATCATCGAAGCCGATGAAGTGAGTCTCGTCGATCAGCGCGGACGAACGCTTCCGGCGCGCGTCGTCGGCTACGATCACGTCACCGGATTGGGACTCGTCCGTGCCGTCGTGCCGCTCAACGCCGAACCGCTTCGCTTCGGCGACTCTTCGAGCCTCGCCGAGCGCGATCCGGTCATGATCGTCAATCACACGGGACCCGTCGACGTAACGCTTGCGTGGGTTGTCTCGAAACGCGTATTCACCGGCAGTTGGGAATACATGGTCGACTCCGCGATATTCACGTCGCCGCCCGCGCTCAACTGGAGCGGCGCTGCGTTGATCAACAAGGACATGAGGTTGGTCGGCGTGGGCTCGCTGATCGTGCGCGAAGCGTCCACGGTCGGCGAAACCGTGGTTCCCGGCAACATGTTCGTCCCGATCGACGCGCTCAAACCGATCCTTGGCGATCTCGTCAAGACGGGGCGGCCCGCCGGCGCGGCGCGGCCGTGGCTCGGCGTCGCGGCGGACGAGGTGCAGGGGCGGCTGATCGTCTCGCGCGTTTCTCCCGACGGCCCCGGAGACAAGGCTGGGATCAAGGTCGGCGACATCATCCTCGGCGTGGGCGGCGACGGCGTGCGCACGCAAGCGGAGTTCTACCGCAAGGTCTGGAGCCGCGGACCGGCGGGGTCCGACATTCCGCTGCGTGTGCTCCAGGGCGTCGATGTCAAGGAGCTCGCGGTTCACTCGATCGATCGCGTCGAGTACTTCCGCCCAAGGACGACGTACTGACCGGGCGAAAAGCAGGGTCAGAGCGTCCGGTAGAATGGCGCGGGTTTCCCGTCGCACCGCCGCTGCCCGCACCACGGCACTTCGCTCCCGATGTTCTTCTACGCCGCAACCATATTCGTCAGTGCGTTCCTGCTGTTCCTCGTCCAGCCGATCATCGCGAAGCAGATTCTGCCGTGGTTCGGCGGCGCCGCGGCGGTGTGGACGACGTGCCTCGTGTTCTTTCAGGTAACGCTTCTCGCCGGATACGCGTATTCCGATCTCGTCGTCCATCGCCTTCGGCCTCGGATGCAGATCAGCGTTCACATCGGATTGCTCGCGTTGTCGCTCGTGCTGCTGCCGATCATTCCGGCGAGCGGTTGGAAGCCGACGGGACTCGAAAATCCGTCGTGGCGGATCCTCGCGCTGCTCGCAGTCACGATCGGCCTGCCCTATTTCCTGCTGTCGACGACGAGTCCGCTGATGCAGGCGTGGCTCGCGCGAGCGCGGCCAGGCTCGAGCCCTTATCGCTTGTTCGCGCTGTCGAACCTCGCATCGCTGGTCGCGCTCGTCGGCTACCCGTTCCTGCTCGAGCCTTGGGTGGCGACGCGAGGACAGGCATTCGGCTGGTCGGCGGGTTACGTCGTCTTCGCGCTGCTCTGTGCGTGGACGGGCTGGGCGTCTCTCGGTCGGATGCAGCGACTGCAAGTCGATGCCGCCGTACAAAGCGACGGCATCGCCGCCGCGGCCGCGCCAACCGTCGCACGCCAGCTCCTGTGGGCAACGCTTGCGGGCACCGCATCGCTGCTGCTCCTCGCGGTATCGAACCACATCGTGCAGAATATCGCCGCCGTGCCGCTGCTGTGGATCATCCCGCTCGCGATTTACCTCCTCACGTTCATCCTGTGCTTCGACGGGCGCGGCTGGTACCGCCGCGAGGTGTTCCTCGCGATGTTCGCCGCCGGCGTCTCCGTGATGGGCTGGACGCTTGCCGACCAGAGGCTGACGTTCGAGCTCACCCTCCAGATCATCGTGTTTTGCAGCGGGCTTTTCCTCGCCTGCATGTTCTGCCACGGCGAGCTCGTGCGGCTGAAGCCCGCGCCGGCGCACCTCACGCGTTTCTATCTGATGGTGTCGCTTGGGGGCGCAGCGGGATCGGCGCTCGTCGGTATCGTTGCGCCGCTCGTCCTGCCCGCCGATTTCGAGCTCGCCGGCGGACTCGTCCTGGCGGCGCTGCTGCTGCTCTGGCAAGTCCGGCAAACGCCACTCGTGTTCCCGGTGCTCGCTTTCGGCGCAGTCGTCACGACGGCGGGCTGCGCGGCATGGTCGATCAACGAATTCTACGATCGCACGGTCGTCGCGAGCCGCAATTTCTACGGCGTGCTCCGGGTCCAGCTCAACGGCTCGACCGATACGACATATCGGCGCTCGCTCGTCCACGGGACGATCCTTCACGGCACTCAGTTTCTCGCGCCCGAACTGCGCCAGACACCGACGTCGTATTACACGCAGACATCGGGTATCGGCCGGTTGTTCGAATCGCTGCATCCGAGCGTGACGCCGCTCAAGGTCGGCGTCATCGGACTCGGCGCGGGAACCGTTGCCGCCTGGGGCGCGAAGGACGACGTGTTCCGCTTCTACGAGATCAATCCCGACGTTCTGACCATTGCGCGCCGCGACTTTTCGTACCTGCAGGACAGCGACGCGAAAATCGAGGTCGTGATCGGTGACGCGCGACTCTCGCTCGAGCGCGAGCCGAGCCAGCAGTTCGACGTGCTCATCATCGACGCGTTCTCGAGCGATGCGATCCCCGTGCACCTGATTACGGCGCAGGCACTCGGAATCTACCGGCGGCACATGAAGCCCGGCGGCGTAATTGCCTTTCACGTCACCAATCGCTACTTGAATCTGGTCCCGGTCGTCGACGGGCTCGCAACCGTCCACCGCTTGGTGATGGTCCACATCGCGGACAGCCCCGCCTCGCCGGCTTCGAGCAGCGACTGGCTGCTCTTGTCGGACCGCCGGTCGTCGCTCGACAAGCCCATCCTGACTGAGGCAGCGAAGGAGGTCGAGGTGCGCAAGGATTGGCGGCTCTGGACCGACGACTTCAACAACCTCGTGCAGGTTCTCAAGTAAGCGAGGCGGGCGAGCGCCGGCGATCCAAGGCCCGTAGGGCGCGTCGCCGCGCGCTTGAGGCGGCCGACAACGCGAGCATTCAACGACCCTACATAGCGGCGGAGGCCGCAAATGAGCCAGGCAACAATGATCGATTCCGCACCGTACCGTGCGCTCGTCCATCCTCGCGGCGCACGCTACATCGAAGCGATCGACCAGCGCGCGCTCCCGCATGCGGTGGTGATGGCGCAGATCGACGACGCCGACACCGCGGCGCTCGCGATCAGGAAGATGTGGGTGCGCGGCGCGCCACTGATCGGCGCCGTCGGCGCGTACGGCCTCGCGCTCGCGCTGGACCACGACGCGAGTGACGGGGCGCTCGCGAAAGCGCATGCCGCGCTCGATGCGACTCGGCCGACGGCTGTAAACCTGCGGTGGGCGCTCGATCGCGTGCGCAATGCGGTGAAGGCGCTCTCCGAGGACGAGCGCGCCGACGTCGCCTGGCGCGAAGCCG
>DASSGI010000062.1:0-4733 GCA_035857655.1 Casimicrobiaceae bacterium
GTCAACAAGCCGATGCCGGGCGGACTGCCGAAGCGCACGGCGCGCGCGCTCCTCGACATCGAGGATGACGCAATCGTGCCGATCATCCGCAACCCGAAGATCGCCGCCGAGGACGCCGAAGCGGTGTTCTACTTTCCCGGATGCGGGTCGGAGCGCCTGTTCTCGCAAGTCGGGCTCGCGACCCAGGCGATGCTTTGGCACGTCGGCGCGCAGACGGTCTTGCCGCCGGGATATCTGTGCTGCGGCTATCCGCAGACCGCCGCGGGCGACCAGGCGCGCGGACAGAAGATCATCACCGACAACCGCGTGCTCTTCCATCGCGTCGCGAACACGCTCAACTATCTCGACATCCGCACGGTGATCGTCTCCTGCGGGACCTGCATGGACCAGCTGCAGAAATATGAGTTCGGCCGGATCTTTCCCGGATGCCGGCTGCTCGACATCCACGAATATCTGCTCGAGCGAGGCGTCGCGCTCGCCGGCATCGAAGGCGTTCGCTACATGTACCACGACCCCTGTCACACCCCGATGAAAACCTATTCGCCGCTCAAGGTCGTCAACAGCCTGATCGGCGCGCCAGTCGCGTTGAGCGAGCGCTGTTGCGGGGAATCCGGGATGCTCGCGACCACACGCCCCGACATCTCGACGCAGGTTCGCTTCCGCAAGGAAGCCGAGATGAAGAACGGCGCTTCCGCGCTTCGTGCCGACGGCTTCGGCGGCGAAGTCAAGGTGCTGACCTCGTGTCCGTCGTGCCTTCAGGGGCTGGCGCGCTTCGACGACGATGCGGAGACGACGGCCGATTACATCGTCGTCGAAATCGCGCGCCACGTGCTCGGCCCCGATTGGATGGCCCGGTACGTTGCCAAGGCGAACCGGGGCGGTATCGAGCGCGTGCTCGTGTAGCAGACAACCCGACGAACCGCGCGTTTCCCCCGCACCGCCTCAGGGCCGCGCGGGCGTGCTCCGTTGTGCTATAACTCCGCGCGGGGTCGGTGCGCAGTATCGCCGGAGCCTGGGTTTATACGGAGCGATGACGACGAGTTGTGCGTTCTGCGATGGAGATGGAGGCGAAGTGCTGTGGCGCGACGCGCGCTGCCGTGTCGTTGTCACGACCGAGCCCTTCCCCGGGTTCTGCCGCGTGATCTGGAACGAGCATGTTCGCGAAATGACCGACCTCTCGGCGCTGAACCGCGCGCATCTGATGGACGTCGTCTACGCGGTCGAATCCGCGCTGCGCGCCCGGTTGACGCCCACCAAGATGAACCTTGCGTCGCTCGGAAACCAGACGCCGCATGTTCATTGGCACGTGATCCCTCGCTTCGCGGACGATTCGCATTTTCCGAATCCGGTGTGGGCGCCGCGCGAGCGCGACGCGGCGCCGAGGGCGTTGCCCGACGATTTCGTCACCGCGCTCGCCGGCGATCTCGCGGCGATGCTCGGCGCTTCGACGGCGAGATGAGCGCCTCGGTGCAGCGATGAGCGAGCCCAACGGTCCCGCGGCGGCGCAGGACGAAGAACTGCGCGCGCTCGTCTTCACCGACGCCGAAGGCGCGAAGAAGTGGGCGAATTCGTTGCCGCTCACGAGTCTCGCGCTCGTCTGCGAAACGGTGCAGGGTCAGCTGAAGGCGCTCTCGGCGGCGGCGTTCCCGGCGCGCGAGCGCGCGACGATCGCCGAGGTGCTCCGCGATCTGATCGCCCATTTGCATACCGAGCTCGCGCGCAGGTACGCGGGCAAGGGACAGCCCGCCGTCGATCGCGAGCTCGAGGCGGCCGAGCAGGCGATCGCGCTCTGGCAGGGGCTCTGGGGGCAATACTCGGCGTGCCTGAAGCCGTTGCTCGAAGGCGACCCGGAGCTCGCCGGCGTAAAGCCGAAGATCCTGCAGCGGGGCGCTTACGTCGGAAAACAGTTGATCCTCGTCCACGGGCTCGCGCGCAGGTCGGTGCCGAAAACCGTCTGGCACGAGCTGCATGCCTACTTCCGCCTCGCGGAAATGCTCGAATGCGCGGTCACGTCGGTGTCGGACAACCTCATGCCGAACGCCGTGGGCATCTCCTGCTATTCGACGTACGTCCATGCGCTGCTCCTCGGGCTCGCCGACCCGTGCGCGATGTCGGTCAAGCAGATCGAGCTCACCGATCGCTGGCTCACGATGTGGGCGCGCAAGGTGTTCCCGTATGCGCGGCAGCGCGAGACCGAAGGCCCGATCGTGCTGGTCGACCTCGACGGCGGAATGGGCGCGGCGCTCGTCGCAAGCGCGCCGGCGAACGCCAGCGAAGCGCTTCGGTTCGGATATCCCGCCAAGCTCGCGACGAGCGTTCGCGGACGGCTGAAACGGCTGCAGACCGGCTCGGGCCCCGCGGAGCTGCAGCTCGGCCACGATTGCAGCGCCGAACAGTGCACGACGCTGCTCGGCTATCTCGATTCGCGCTGGTACATGCTGCCGCGCCGCGCGCCCGAGGGGCGGGCGGGCCTCGTCGACCTTTGCGCGGGCGGGCTGCCGGCCGCACATTTCCGCGTCAGCGGGCGGTCGTTCGACCGGAAGGATCCGGCCAAGCCGATGTCGTTCGGCGAGAGCCAGCAGCTGCATGTTGCCCCGCCCGTCGAAGACTACGATCGCGGGCGCGAAGAAGCCGAGCACGAATGGCCGTGGGAGCGTTGGGAAGGCACCGTCGGCACGCGCGAGGCGGCGGTCGCACGCAAATCGGACGCGGTGCATCGATGGTCGCTCGATCAGCTGATGATCGCCCGCGTCGGCGGGCGAGTACGCGTCGGCTTCGTGTCGCGGGTTGCCCTCGATGCGCCGGCGGATCTCGGGCTGACGCTGCGACTCTGGTCGGGCGCGCCGAAGGCGCTCGCACTGAGAGCGCTGTCCGCCGCGGGTTCGGAGGACGCGGCGGTGCCGGCGCTCCTTCTCGACGAGACGTCCGACGACAAGGCGTCGCTCGTGCTCCCGCCGCGAACGTTCAACCCGAGCCGTGTGATGCGCTCGGTGGATGCGCCGTCGGAGCGGCGATTCCGCCTCGTCCGGCTGCTGCAACGAGGGCTCGACTTCGAGCGCGTCGCATTCGAGGAAACGGGCTGATCGCCCGCGGAGCAAAGCGGGCAACGTCGCGGTCTTACCGCTGACAATGGCGAACCGTCTCGCGGGCGAAACGAGCCCGTACCTGCTGCAACACGCCGATAACCCCGTCGACTGGTATCCGTGGAGCGACGAGGCGCTCGCGCTCGCCCACGCGGAGGGCCGGCCCATCCTGCTGTCGGTCGGGTATTCCGCGTGCCACTGGTGCCACGTGATGGCGCACGAGTCGTTCGAGGACCCGCAAGTCGCCGCGGTGATGAACGCGAACTTCGTCAACATCAAGGTCGATCGCGAGGAGCGACCCGATCTCGATCAGATCTACCAGGCGGCGCACGCGCTGCTCACGCGGCGCTCCGGCGGATGGCCGCTCACGATGTTCCTCACGCCCGACGGCGCGCCGTTCTTCGGCGGCACCTACTTTCCGAAGCACGGCCGCTTCGGCACGCCCGGATTCATCGATCTTCTGCCACGCGTTGCGGCAGCTTATCGCGAGCAGGGTCCGGCGATTGCGGCGCAAAGCGTCGAGATCGGCAACGCGCTCGCAAGCATCGAACCCTCTCCCGGCGCGGACGCGCTCCCCGAATCGGCGCCCGCCGTCGCGCTCGAAGGGCTCTTCCGCCAATTCGATCGGGTTCACGGCGGTTTTGGCGGCGCGCCCAAGTTCCCGCACGAGACTGAGCTCGAGCTCTGCCTGCGCGAGCATGCGTTGACGGGCGGCGCGAAGGCGCTCGAGGTCGCTCGCGTCACGCTCGAGCGGATGGCCGACGGCGGAATTTGCGACCAGCTCGGCGGCGGATTCTGCCGCTACAGCGTCGACGCCGAATGGGCGATTCCGCACTTCGAGAAAATGCTCTACGACAACGCGGCGCTGCTCCCGCTCTATGCCGATCTCGCACGAGTGACGGGAGAGGCGCGCCCCGCTCTGGTCGCACGCGGAATCGTCGGATGGCTGACGCGCGAGATGCGGGCGCCGGACGGCGCGTTCTATTCGAGCCTCGACGCCGACAGCGACGGCGAAGAGGGAAAGTTCTACGTCTGGACCCGGGAGCAGGCGAAAGCCGTCCTCTCGCCGGACGACTACGCGGTTGCGGCGCTCTACTACGGCCTGGATCGCACGCCGAACTTCGAGGGCCACGCGTGGAATCCGAGGGTCGCCGCTTCGGTCGACAATGTCGCGGAGCGATTGGGTATTACGCCCGAGGTTGCGAAGCAGCGGCTCAATGCCGCCAGAACGGCGCTTTTCAACGAAAGGTCGCAGCGCGCGCGCCCGGGCCTCGACGACAAGATCCTCACGTCCTGGAACGCGCTCGCGATCGGCGGTCTCGCCCGCGCGGCGCGCGCACTCGACATTCCGGAATGGATCGACCTCGCTGCCGCCGCTGCCGATGCGCTGCGCCGCACGGCGTGGAAAGGCGGCCGCCTGCTCGCCACACGCAAAGGCGAGCACGCGCATCTCAATGCCTACCTCGACGATCATGCGTTCCTGCTCGCAGCGCTCGTCGAGCTGATGCAGGCGCGTTTTCGCCTCGACGACTATGCGTGGGCGCGCGCGCTCGCCGACGTGCTGCTCGAATGGTTCGAAGACGCCGATCACGGCGGGTTCTTCTTCACGAGCCACGATCACGAGCGGCTCTTTCACCGGACGAAACCGGG
>DASSGI010000063.1:0-20697 GCA_035857655.1 Casimicrobiaceae bacterium
GATCGAGAGGCTCGCGTAGCGCATCGCCGATTTCTTCTTGCGCCGCAGCAGCAACACGTACGCGAGCACGGCCAGCGGGACGAGCACCAGCACGAAGAGCATCTCCGGCCACTGGAACGTCATCCGGGTCCACATGGTCGATCGGCCTTACGCGTGCACGCCCAGATGCTTCGGCAAACCGCCGCCGGTCGCGAGCTGGCTCCGGCGCTTGCGCAGATCGGCGAAGCGCAGGATCGCGTCGACGAGGTCGTCTTCGGTCGACAGCTCGAGCGCGTCGACGCCGGCGACCCGGAACGCAGAGCGCATTGCGTCCTCGCGCCGCTTCGCGGCCTCCTCGAAGCGCCTGCGAAACCCGCGGTCGTGCGTGTCGACGAACAGCTGCTCGCCGGTCTCCGCATCCTGCACGACGAGCATCCCCAGATCGGGAAGATCCATTTCCAGCGGATCGAAGAGCCTCACGGCGACGACGTCGTGGCGCTGCGCGAGATGCGCAAGAGGCTCCGACCAGCCGGGCGTGCTGATGAAATCGGAAACGACGAACATCAGCGACCGCCGCGGCGCGACGCGATAGGCGGTTTGCAGCAGCTCACGCAGGTTGGTTGCGGCGGTCTGCGGGCGCTTCGGCCGTTCCATCATCCGGTGCAGCAGATGCAGCACCTGGCGGCGGCCGCTCCGCGCCGGAATGACGGTGTCCACGGAGTCGCCGTAGAGCAGCGCGCCGACGCGGTTACCGTGACGCGTGAGGATCCGCGCGAGGACCGAGACGAATTCGGCGGACACCGCCTGCTTGCGGAGCTTGAGCGAGCCGAAGTCGACGGACGCCGAGAGATCGAGCAGGAACCACGCGGCGACCTCGCGCTCCTCGTAATACTCGCGGACGTACGGCGTCTGCAAACGCGCAGTGACGTTCCAGTCGATGTGCCGAACGTCGTCGCCGTATGCGTACTCGCGCAGATCCGCGAAATCGAGACCGTAGCCGCGGAAGAGCGTCCTGTAGTCGCCGTGCAGAACGCCGTCGAGGCGACGGATGACCGTCCACTCGAGGCGCCGGAGGACCGCCTCAGGCGTCGAGCTTCGGCTTGGCGTCGAATCGGACATGGCTGTCGAGCGGCTTCTCCGGCCGGCGTACGTGCTGCATGATTCGCTGGATGATCGCGTCGGCGGTGAGCGAATCCGACAGCGCTTCGTAGGAAAGCGACAGCCGGTGCCGCAGGACGTCGGGGACGAGGTCCGATACGTCGTCGGGCAGCGCGTACGAGCGGCCGCGCAGGAACGCGAGCGCGCGCGCGCCCTCGATCAGGTGGATCGTCGCGCGCGGGCTCGCACCGTAGGTGAGATAGCGCGCCAGGTCCTTGATCCCGAAGCGCTCCGGGTTGCGCGTCGCGGCGACGAGGCGCACCGCGTATTGCATCAGCGACGGGTCGACGTACCCGACGCGGCACTCGCGCTGCAGCGCGGCGAGCTCGGCCGTCGTCGCGACAGACGCGACGTCCTGCTCGATGCCCGTCACCCGCTCGACGATGACGAACTCCTCCTCTTCGCTCGGATAGCCGACCAGCACCTTCATCATGAAGCGGTCGACCTGCGCCTCGGGCAGCGGATAGGTGCCTTCGGTCTCGATCGGGTTCTGCGTGGCCATCACCAGGAACGGCTCGGCGACCTCGTGCGTCTCGCCGGCGATCGTGACCTGGCGCTCCTGCATCACCTCGAGCAGCGCGCTCTGCACCTTGGCCGGCGCGCGGTTGATCTCGTCGGCGAGCAGCAGGTTGCAGAACACGGGACCGAGCGACGTGTTGAAATCCCCGGTCTTCTGGTTGTAGATCCGCGTGCCGATCAGGTCGGCCGGGACGAGGTCCGGCGTGAACTGGATCCGCTTGAACGACCCGCGAATCGTCCGCGCGAGCGTTTTCACGGTGAGCGTCTTCGCGAGTCCCGGAACGCCTTCGACGAGGAGGTGTCCCTGCGCGAGGATCGCGACGAGCACGCGCTCGAGAAAATGGTCCTGGCCGACGACGATGCGCTTCACTTCGTAGAGGATGCGCTCCATCAGCGGCATGACTTCATTGCGACCGGCGGCCGTGTCGTTCATGGTTCCTTCCCAGGATGATGCGTTCAGAATGGCGAGATGCCGACGGCGGCCGCCGCGTTTTCGATCGGCACCGCGAAGCCGATGCCGATGAAGACGCTTTGCTCCGTCGGATTGAGGATCGCAGTGACGATCCCGACGACCTCGCCGTCGGCCGTCACCAGCGGGCCCCCCGAATTCCCCGGATTCGCCGCGGCGTCGAATTGAATGAGATTCGTCAGCACTTGCTTGCCCTGGGGCGAGCGGTATTCGCGCTGCAGCCCGGAAACGATGCCCGCCGACGCGGAAGGGCCGATGCCGAACGGGAAGCCCACGGCGACCACCTCGTCGCCGACCGCGAGGTCCGCCGTCGAGCGCAGCGTCGCGGCCGGAAGGTCGTCGGGGAGCTTCTTCGCCTGCAGCACCGCGAGATCGTGCTCCGGACGCGCGCCGATCACCGAAGCTTCGGATTCCATCCCGTCGAAGAACTCGACCTGCACCTGATCGGCGCCGGCGACCACGTGCAGGTTCGTGAGGATGATGCCGGTGTCGACGATGACGACGCCGGTGCCGACGCCCTCGCTCGCATAGCCGTCCTCGCGCTCGGAGTTCGCGCGGCCGCGCACCCGCACGACGGAGCGGCGAACCGCTTCGTACGCCTTCGCCGAGTGCGACGGCATCTGCACGTTCTCGAGCGTGTGCAATACCGCCGCGTCGATGTCCTTCTGCGTGAGCGGAGGCGGCGGCGGATGCATCCCGGCATAGACGACGACCAGCGCGAGCGCGAACAGGCCGCCGGCGACGAGAAAAAGTGCGTTCTGGTAGCGGCCGACCAGCGCGCGCCAGCGCGAGCGCTGGGGCGGCGGGGCAGCGGCGGCTGCGGTTTCGGAGGTGTCCGCTTCGGGGGGCGCGTCCGACGCAACGATCCGGCGGGCGGCGCTCTGCCCGCGGTCGGATCTGCTGTACAACGCGACTTTCTTCATGGACGGACCACCCCCGGGTTAGGTTCTGCGAAAGGCCGAGGGTTCCTGCAAACGGTATCACAAACGCTCGGCACGCGATTTTCACAGGGCCGAATCCGTCGCGGTCCTACATCCGGAGAGCGATTGCAGGGCGCCCGCTGCGAAACGGCGGCGCTCTCGTCGCGGACATCTTGACTTTCGCGCGCGGCCTAGCGCTCAATTCAACGTGAGTCCACATTGGGGAGACGGACATGTCGCTTCGATCGCTGCGCAGCGTCCTCGCCGGCCAGCAGCCTGCAACCGCTGAAAAATCCGCGACGGTCTTCGAGGCGGCGCTGTTGATGAAGGAAAAGAACAAGGGAGCGCTGCTGGTGCTGGAAGGCAGCCGTCTCGTCGGCATCTTCACCGAGCGCGACGCGCTCTTGCGAGTGATCGCCGCGCGCCGCGATCCGACCGCGACAACGCTCGCGGACGTGATGACGCCGCACCCGCAGACGATGCTCCCGGACGAGCCATTCATCAAGGCGCTGCGCCTGATGCACAGCCGCGGATTTCGACACGTGCCGGTCGTCGAGCACGGACGGCCGCTCGGCGTCGTGTCGGCGCGCGACGCGCTCGACGACGACCTCTACGAGCTCCGCGTGGATCTCGCGCAGCGCGGCGACGAGCGCGACTAAGGCCCGCCGCGGCTATTCGATCAAGTCGACGCCGATCAGACGCGAGACGCGAACCGGGACGCCCGCCTGCTGCAGCGCCTCGATCCGGGCCTGGATCTCGCGGTCGGCGACCGTCATCCGCGTGCGCAGCCGCACGTATTCGGCCCACGACCGGATCACGAAGCGCTCGACGAAGCGCGCGTCCTCGGCGAGATCGCGAAAGACGCGCCAATCGACGGCGCCGTTGCGCCGCCGCACCGTTTCGTTCGAGCGGATCAGCCTGAGGAACTCGTTCTGGTTCGGTTCGTCGACCCGGTATTCGACCTGGATCAGCACCGGTCCGTCGTCGGGGTGCGGCTCGCTCGCGACGACGAGCTCGGGCATCGTGCCGGCCGTCACCATGGCTTCATCGCCCATCCTGAGGCGCATGTAGCGGTTGATCGCAACGAGAATCAGCATCGCGCCCGCCGACACCGCGAGAGCGATCCGGGTCCCCGACGCCGATGCGACCGAGCCCCAGACGGCTGCGCCGACCGCCATCGCGATCTGCCCCGAGATCAGGTTCATCGCGACCATGCGCGCGCGCACCCAGGCGGGCGCCGAGCTTTGCGTTCCCGCCGAGAGACTCGCGAGGCAACCGACCCACGAAGCGCCGCAACCGAACGCACCGACCAGCGCGACGGCCGTGTAGCTCGTCCATGCGATGAGCAGCGCCGCGACGAGCCAGAGCAGCGCGGCCCCGATCACCATCGTGTTGATCGAGGTCCGGTGCAATCCCTTTGGAACGATCATCGCGCTGGTGATCGCGCCCAGGCCGAAGCCCGCCGACAGCATCCCGTAGCCGCCGGCGCCGAGTCCGAGCTGGTCGCGTGCGATCACCGGCAACAGTGCCCACAACGCGCTTGCCCAAAGCGTGAACGTGAAGTTGTGCAGTATCAGCGCGCGCATCGTCGGCGAGTGGCGCGTGTAGCGCAGGCCGCTCTCGATGCCGGAAATGATCGTCTCGGGCACGCCCGGGATCGTGCGCTTGGGGCTGCGCCAGCCGTGCACGGCGACGACCATCACGGCGAAGAATGCGGCGCTCGCGAGTAGCGCACTGCCGGAGCCGATGCCGGCGGCGATCGCGCCGGCCAGCGCGGGGCCGACCGCCCGCGCGACGTTGAATGCGACGGCGTTGAGCGCGACGGCCCGCGGGATCTCGGCGCGCGCGACGAGATCGTTTGTGCTCGCTCCCTGCGCCGGCAGGTAGATCGTGAACCCGGTGCCGATCAGAAACGTGAAGGCGAGGAGCGCCGCGGGGCCGATCAGCCCCGCGAGCTCGAGTGCGCCGAGCAGCGCAGCCGACGCGACGAGCACGCCTTGCGTGACGAGGATCACGTGCCTGCGGTCGACGATGTCGGCGAGCGCGCCCGCAAGGAGACCGAAGAGGAGCGCGGGCGCCGTGCTCGCCGTCTGCACGAGCGCGACCATGAACGGCGACGGCGTCAGTGTCGCCATCAGCCACGCGGCGACCGTCGACTGCATCGTGTAACCGAGCGCAGCGCCGATCGAGCCGATGTAGAACCGCCTGAACTGCGCGTGCCGCAGCGGCGAATCGCTGAAGAGCTCGGCGAGAACCGTTGCGGCGCGGCTGTTCACACGCGAATTTTAGCGTGCCCGGGGATGCCCGCGCCCGGCTGGGTTATCGTTCGGTCAGGAGGCGATCCGATGAAATATCGAAAGCTGCCGGGTACCGATCTCGAAGTGTCGGAAGTGTGTCTCGGGACGATGACCTGGGGAGAGCAGAACAGCGAAGCCGACGCGCACGCTCAGCTCGACTACGCGGTCGGTGCGGGCGTCAACTTGATCGACACTGCCGAGATGTACCCGGTGCCGCCGAACGCGACGACGCAGGGGCGCACCGAGACCTTCCTCGGAAACTGGCTCGCGCGAAAGCGCCGCGACGGTCTCGTCATCATGTCGAAGGTCGCCGGACCCGGTCGTCGCGACTGGATTCGCGGCGGGCGCACCGATTTGACGCGCGACAACATCGCCGAAGCCGTCGAAACGAGCCTCGCTCGACTCAGGATCGACCGAATCGACGTCTATCAGATCCATTGGCCGCAACGCAACGTGCCGATGTTCGGTGCGACCGAATTCGATCCGAAAAAGGAGAAGGACAACGGAGGCCCGTCGATCGCGGAGCAGGTCGACGCGATGGCGGCGCTCGTCAAAGCCGGAAAGATCCGCTACTACGGGCTTTCGAACGAGACCGCGTGGGGGGTCTGCGAATTCAGGCGCGTCGCGCGCGAGCGCGGCGCACCGGGTCCGGTGACGCTGCAGAACAGCTACAGCCTCGTCTCGCGCGGCGTCGACAACGATCTCGCCGAGGTGCTCCATCGAGAATCGATGTCGCTCCTCGCCTACAGTCCGCTCGCCGGCGGCATGCTCACCGGAAAATACCTGGACGGCGCGAAGCCGCCGGGATCCCGCTTCACGCTGTTCGACACGCTCGGCGTTCGCTTCAAGCGGCCGCTGGTTGCGGAGGCGATCGTCGCCTATGCCGGGCTCGCGAAGCGGCGCGGGATCACGTTGCCGCAACTCGCGCTGGGCTACGTGAAAAGTCGGTGGTACGTCGGCGCGACGATCGTCGGAGCCACGACGATCGCGCAGCTCGAACAGGACGTCGCCGCTGCGCAGTTCGAGCTCGACCGGCAAACGCTCGCCGACATCGAGGCGATCCAGGTCCGTTACGCGAATCCCGCGGGTTGAAGCAAGACGCGCTCGCGCGCCGCGCCTCGGGCGTTCTCAATTCGTCTTGAAGCGAACGCGCATCACTTTCTTGTCGTACTCCGCTTCGGTCTGTGCGGTGATTTCGACGCCGCCGGCCGCATAGACGCGACCCCCGCTGCGACGGCAGACGTCGCGCTCGTACTGGCAGGGCCCCATCTCAGGGTGCTTCGCACACATCGCTTCGACCTTCGGGGTGAACGAAATCGCCGTCTGCGTGCGCACGCCGCCGGATTCCGAAACGCAGACATAGATGACGCCGGGAGGAACGACGACCGGGGGCTCGCGAGCGACGGATCGCGGCGCGACCGATGCGCTCGATGGCGAAGGCGGCGCCGCTTCGGGCAGCGTCCGCCGAACGACCGCCGCACCACTCGCATCTGGCGGAGTCACGGGCACCGGCTCGCGCGGTTGCGAGCATCCGACAAACGCAACGGCGAGCACTGCGAATACTCGAAGAGCTTTGTTCATCGCGACATTCCGGGCCTCGGGCAACGGCACGGCCGAGACGAAAACAGGCCGAGCCGGAGCCACGAGTATTGCGCATTCGAAGTCACGAGGGAATAATGACAGTGTCATAGGTCGTTTTCACTCTGGAGGAGGCGCTCATGTTCACTCTGAAAGGCCGCGGTCCGGCAGACCCCAAGGACGCCGGCAAGCCGACGCTGAAGCCCGCCCTCTATGATCCGCCGGGCTCGGTCGGAAG
This sequence comes from Casimicrobiaceae bacterium, assembly GCA_035857655.1. Classification (GTDB taxonomy): domain Bacteria; phylum Pseudomonadota; class Gammaproteobacteria; order Burkholderiales; family Casimicrobiaceae; genus CAIWHR01. The sequence goes on from DASSGI010000063.1 coordinate 7,159, forward strand.
GATGCCGGCGGGCGGCGCGCCGCGGCCTCCGGCTGCGTCCCACGGAGGCGGGACGCAGCGCGAAGGGCTTCCGCCGGCACCGGCGTTTCCGCTTCGCGACGACGCAGCACACTCGACGCCCGCTGCACCGGCCTCCGCGTCCGCGGCTGCGTCAGCGCACGCGCCCTCGCATCCGCCGTCGACGGAGATCGCAGGCAGCAAGCTTTCCGTAGGCGTCAACATCAAACTCAAGGGCGTGGAGATCAGCGATTGCGACGTCCTCGTGATCGAGGGTCACGTCGAAGCGACTGTCCAGAGCAAGGTGATGCAGATCGCGAAGCCCGGAACGCTCAAGGGAACGGCGATGATCGACGTCGCCGAAGTGAACGGTGAATTCAGCGGCGAGCTGACCGCGCGCTCGCGCCTCGTCGTCAACGGCACGGGACGCGTCACGGGAACGATCCGCTACGGCCAGCTGATCGTCGCTGAAGGCGGCGAAGTGAGCGGCGACGTGAAACCGATCGAGGCGGCGGAAAAGCATCCACCGCAGTCGCGTGCTCCGGCAACCGACACGCGCTACGTAACGCCGCACGCCCGCGGCACGAACACGAACAGCGGCTAGAGCGAACGCCGGCGCCGGCTCCGCGACTGGCGTCGTGAGCCCTTTCAGCTCGCCGGCACCAGCGCGAGCAGATAGGTTTCGTTGCCGACGCCGGTAACGCGGCCCACGGCCTTGCGCGACGCGACGTCGACGATCCACAGAACGCCGCTTCCCGGCGCGCCGCGTGGTGCGCCGGTGATCGCTGCATGCTTGCCGTCGGGCGTGAACACGATGCCGCGCGGGCGCGACGGTGCGCCGCTCGGCGTCGCGAGCGCGAGGCGCGCGACCTCGGCGCCGCTTTCGCCGGCGAGCGCCTTCGCGACGTCGATGAACGAAACGTTGTTCGCGCGGAAGTTGCTCGCGAGGAGCAGTTTTCCATCCGGCGAGAAGGCGACCCCGAATGGACGCGATTGCACCACCGGGTTGTTGGTGCCGACCAATAGGCGCGCGACCTCGGCGCCCTTTGCGCCGGAAACTGCCTTGTCGACGTCGATGAGCGACACAGTGTTGCCTTCGACGCCGGTGCGTGCGTCCTCGCGATTCGCGACCGCAACCAGCCCGCCGTCGGGACTCATTGCGAGTCCCCATGGGCCCACTGCGACGGGGATCCGCGCGGTCTCGGCGCCCGCTGCGCCCGCGACTGCGCGCTTCACGTCGAGGACGGAGACGTCGTCGGTGCCGCCGTTCGCAGTGAACACGACGCCGCCGTGGCGCGAGCTCATCACGACGGCGTTGGCGTCGGTGAAGCAGCCGAAATCCTTGTGCGGCCCCGCGTGCGCGATCTTCTGCGGCGGACACGGGAAGCCGGGCTTGCCGTACGCGAGCTCGACGTGATGCAGGACTTTGCGCGCGGGAAGGTCGATCACGGTGATCACGCGGCCGCCGTCCTCGTCGCCGTCGCCCTCGGACCCGGACACGAGCGCATGCCGCCCGTCGGGCGTCACTGCGAGACCGACGGGTCCGAAATTTCCCGTCGGAATGATCGCGTCGACAGCGTTCAGCGTCATGCTGTTCGCCGGATCGAGCGCCTTCGCGACATTGAGCACAGTGACCGTGCCGGCATGGCCGTGCTGAAAGCCGTCCGCAGCCGCCGGCGTTGCCGCGCCGGAGTGATTGACGATGTACGCGTAGCGGTTGTCGGGCGAGAGCACGACGTTGACAGGCTGACCGCTGGCCGGCGTGTCTTTCGCGCCGCTGCCCTTCGCGTCGATGTCCGGCGTGACTCGAACGCGGTTGACGATCGCGTTCGGCGTCCCGTCGTTCGCCGGGTCCATCGCTTTCTCGACGTCGATCACGACGATCGTGTTGTCCCAGCGCCCGCTGACGAGAAGGTACGGCCCTTTCGCATGAGCGGCAGGGAAGCCGCTGCACGCGAGCACCAGCGCAAGAGCGCTGCAACCCGAGATGCGCTTCATCGTTTCCCCCGTGCGTTCGTGAATCGCCGAAACGAAGCGTCGGAGGATTGGAGCAGGAAGCCCCGCGGGGGTCAATGCCGGGCAGCTTCGCAGGCTGGGTGTGATCGGCGATAATCGAGTCTTCGGGACGAGCCTCGCGTCGAGGCTCACCGGGCAATGAGCGGAATAGGACACATGACGAGCAAGCGGGCGAGGGCAAGCGGATCTTGGGCGGCGGCAGTTGCGATCGTCGCGCTCATGGCGGGATGCGCGACGCCGCCGCCAGCGGCGCCCGCGGCACCCGCAGCGCCGGCACCGGCGGAGGCGGCGCCTGCTCCGGCACCAGCCGCGCCGGAGCTCACGCCGGCGCAGGCGAAGGCGCAGGCGCAGAAGCTCGCGCTGGAGGCAGTCGACAAGTTGCAGAACGGTGACGAAGCGACGGCGCGCCAGCTGTTGACGCAGGCGCAAACGCTCGACGCGTCGAACGAGATCGCACGGAAGATGTCGGAGCAGATCAACGCCGACGCGCAGAAGGAGCTCGGCTCGCAGTTCTTCCGCTACACGGTTCAGCGCGACGATTCGCTGTCGAAGCTCGCGCAGCAATATCTCGGCGATCGCTTCCGCTTTTACATCCTCGCTAAATACAACGACATCGCGAACCCGAGCCGGCTCGCTGCCGGCGAAGTGATCAAGATCCCGGGCAAGGCGCAGCCCGCGCCTGTGCCTGCGGCAGCGCCGGCCAAACCTCCGGCTCCGCCGACGGAAGCCGCCGAGCCGCCGCCCGCGCCTGCGGTTGCCGCACCCGCGCCGCCTCCGATGAGCCCGGTCGCAACGCTTCTTCAAAAAGGGCGGCAGCTCGAAGCGAACGGCAATCTGCAGGGCGCCTATGGCGCGTTCAACGAGGCGGTCGCGCTGGCGCCGGGAAACCGCGACGCTGTTCTCCAACGCGACGCGGCGAAGGCCGCGCTCATTCGCAGCTACGATCGCGAGGCCACGCAGGCGTTCCAGCGCCAGAACCTCGATCTCGCGATCTCCAAGTGGGATCAGTTGCTCGCGCTCGATCCGTCGAACCAGAAGGCGAAGCTCGAGCGCGAGCGCGCGCTCGAGTTGAAGAAGCGCCTCAACGAGAAGTTCGGCAAGTCGGGCTGATCCGGAAAGCGGACATGCGGCGCAACGGGACTTCGAATCGCATGCGAACCGGCGCCGGAGCGTAGAGGAGCGGCGGCATGGAAATCCTTTCGATGGACTTCCTCGTGGCGCTCGCGTCGATCGTCGTCATCGACCTCGTCCTCGCGGGCGACAACGCGATCGTCATCGCGCTTGCGGCGCGCAACGTCCCGCACCACCTGCAGCGGCGGGCGATCATCGCGGGGACCGCGGGCGCCGTGATCGTCCGCTCGTCGATGACGCTGCTCGTTGTCTGGCTGCTCAGCATACCGGGGCTGCAGCTCGTCGGGGGGCTGTTGCTCGTCTACATCGCCTGCAAGCTGTTGCGGCCTGAAGAGGACAAGGACGACGCACGCGGCATGGACGGCGCATCGAGCTTCTGGGGCGCGATGCGCACGATCGTCGTCGCCGACGCGATCATGGGTCTCGACAACGTCCTCGGCGTCGCGGGCGCCGCGCACGGAAGCTTTCTGCTCGTCGTGCTCGGGCTGCTGATCAGCGTTCCGATCGTCGTCTGGGGCAGCACGCTCGTGCTGCGCCTCGTCGAACGGCATCCGTCGATCGTCTATGTCGGCGCCGCCGTGCTCGCGTGGACCGCGGTCTCGATGATGACACGCGAGCCGCTGGTCGCCGACGCGCTCGCCGCGTACGAGCCGGCGGTCCCGGTACTGTACGCGGTGACCATCTTCGGTGTACTGTGGTCGGGCTTCGTCGCCAACCATCATCGGCTCGAATCGCGGATCAGCGCCCGCGTGACGCGCCTCAAAGGTCGGCGCGAAGAGCGCGCGACGGCAGCGCAGGTTTCCCTTGGAGAGCGTGACATGATGAAGATCCTGATTCCAGTCGATGGCTCGTCGAGCTCGCTGCACGCGGCGCGGCACGTCTCGGCGGAGCTCCTGCGCGATCCCGCGATGGAGATCCATCTGCTCAGCGTCCAGGGGCGCTTCTCCCGGCACGTCTCGCAATTCCTCAACCGCAAGGACCTCGAGCGCTTCTACCGCGAAGAGGCGGAGAAGAAGCTGGGCGCCGTGCGCGATTTCTTCGACCGCCAGGACATACCGTACATCGCGCATGCCGAGATCGGCCACAAGGCGGAGCTCATCGCCGACATGGCGAAGCGGCTGGGCTGCCATCACATCGTGATGGGAACGGCGCGCAAGAACTCGCTCACGCGGATGTTCGAGGCGTCCGTCACCAATCGCGTGCTCGAGCTCACGACGGTGCCGGTCGAGGTGATCGCCGGGGATGCGGTGTCGCCGCTCGAGCGCTACGGCATTCCCGCGGCGATCGGCGCGGGGCTCATGCTGCTGCTCGCGATCGACGATTAGATCCGCCGGATCGCGGGCGGCACGGGCGCGCTCCGCCGATCGAACCGGATCACTTCGCCTTCGGGTCGCTCGCTGCGCGCTTGTTCTTGTCGCCGCCGTTGCTCGCGGCGGCGAGCGCCTTGCGTATCGCCTGCGCCCGCGCGGTCCACTCTGGGACCGGCTTGCCCCGGAGGCTCAGCGCCTGCTCGATCAGCATCAGCGCCTGCTCGTGCGCGCCTTTCTGCTCGGACTCGATTGCGCGATCGTAGACGATCGACGCAATCCGTTGCCGCGCCGCGTCGTTGCGCGGATTCGCGTCGACGAACGCGCGAAAATCGCGCAGTCCGCCGTTGATGTCCCCGGCCTTGAACATCTCGATCGGCTGCTCGATGTCGTAGGTTTCGTTCCCCTCGGCGGCCGCAGTCCGTGAGCCGTTCGCGACGCTCGCCTGGTTGTCGCGCGCCGCGCGCTGCGCCTGGCTCGCCTGGATTCGCGTCGCGCGCTGGCGGTCGATGTCGCGCAGCACCTTCGCGGCGTCGGCGTTCTCGGGATCGAGCGCGAGCACCCGGAGCATCGCCTGCGTCGCGCGCTCGGTCTCGCCATTGCGCGACGCGGCGAGCCCGGCCTGCAGGTTCTCGCGCATGCGCTCGCGGATTGCGGCGCGCTGCGCATCGTATTCCTTGCGCGCTTCCGCGTCGCCGGGGGCGAGCAGCAGCACGATGTGCCACTCGCGCGCCGCCGATGCATGGTCGCCGGCCTGCGCAGCGCGGCGTGCGAGCTGGCGATGCTCGGCCGCGGCGGTCGCCGCGGCCTCGGCCGCGGCAGATCGCGGCGCGGGCGCCACCGGCTGCACCGGCGCTTCGGCACACGCCCCCAGCACGAGGGCGCCGCAGAGCGGCAACCAGGCGGATACGCGCATGGCTCCGTTACCTGCCCGCGGTCCGCACGAAGGTCTGCAACTTGGCCTTGAAGGCTTCGAGGTCCTCGTTGCCGAAGATCATCGTTCTTCGCAGCATGTACTGATATGCGAAGAACCCGTTGCCGCCGGGCGTCACCGTCAATCCGAGCAAGACGCCACGGCGCGAAAGATAGTCGACGGCGAGCTCGTTGACGTCGCCGTACGGGTACGCGTACGCGTAGCTCGCGACCGCGAGCCGATCGCGGATCATGTCGACCGGCGCATCGACCTCGCGGCGCAGCCGCTCGCGATACTTCGCGTCGTTCTCGTCGGGGAGCTTCAGCGTGAGGTTCGAGTGCGTCTTCGAGTGCGGCTGGATGTCGACGAGCCCGGAGGCGATGAGCTCCTTCATCTGCGGATAGGTGAGCGCGTCGCCGGCGCCGACGAAGTCGGTGTAGAGGAACACCGTCGCCGGGAATCCGAATTTCTTGAGGATCGGATACGCGATGTCGTACGTTGCGCGGTAGCCGTCGTCGATCGTGATGATCACGCTCTTCTTCGGCAGCGGCTCGCGGCCCGCGATGAATGCGCCGAGATCCTTCAACGCGAGGACGTGATACCCGTTCCCGCGCAGGTACTCCATCTGCGCGGTGAAGGCGGCCGGCGTCACCGTGAGCTTCGACGCGCGCGCGCCGAAGCGGTGGTAGCAGAGCACCGGTATCGCCTGGAAACCGTCGGCGTACACGCCGATCCGGTTGCGCTGCACGAGCGGGATCACGACGACCTGGCCCGGGCGGATCTCGGCGCCGCCGTTGCCCTCGGTGATCCACCAGCCCTTGCGCGAGTCGCCAAGGTATTGCTGCGCCAGGCTCTGCGCGCTGTCGTCGGCACGCGCGACAACGATCGCGTACTCGTCGTCGCGCGCGAGCACGCGCGTATCGTCGGTCCTGGCGACGGACTCGGCCGCCGGCTGCTGCGGCGGCGTCGCGCAACCGTGGACGAGGAGCGCGAACGCGATCCACGCGAGCGCCCGGAGCGCCCTAATTGCGCTTCGGCTGGGCGGCGGCGACATCGGCTTCGTGGCGCTTTTCGAGCGCGTCGGCGGTCTTGTCGAAATCGGAATAGAGCTCGCCGAACTCGTCGTTGCGCTTGTCGGCGATCCGGTAGTCGTAGTGACCGCTCGCGAGCTCCTTCAGCGAATTGCGCAACACACGAATCGGCGCGGCCAGCCGATGCGCGAGGAAATACGTGCCGCCGGCGACCGCGGCGCTGGTGACGACGGTCAGGATCGCCAGCAGCACGAGCATCAGGTTCGCGATCTTCTTGAGCGGCGCCTCGTACAGGCCGAGATGAACGCGCCCGAGCTCCTTCGATTGAAAGAGAACGGGCGTGTCGAAGTCGAGCACCGCGCGCTTATCCGGGAGGCGGTAGCTCTTCACGGTGACGCCGGGGTCGTGCGTGGGCATCGCCGTGGCGTCCGGCACCTTGTACGTCGTTCCGATTTGCGCGGCATCGTTGCTGCCGCGGATCACGCTGCGGTGATCGACGACGAGAAGATACGGAAACTCCTGCCGGCTCTGCGTCTCCTGGATGAAGACATCGATCGCGGCCCAGTCTTCGGAGAGCAGCGGAACCGCCATCTGCACGGCAACGAGCTTCGCGAGCGAGCCGCCGTACCCGGTCGCCTGGTCGAGCATCGCCGCATACTGGCGCTGATAGAGGATCGTCGCGGTGACGGACATCGTCACGGCAACGAGCGCCGCCATCATCAGCGCCCAGCGGATGGACAGCGGAATGTGCCGGCCCTTTCCCTTGCGCCGCGCTTCCTCGTCGATCTCGCGTGCGACGCCGATCAACGCCTGCGCCATCGCCTCGCCCGTCTGATAGCGCTTTTCCGGCGCCTTCTTCAGCGCGCGCGCGATCACGCGGCGCAGCGCGAGCGGCAGATCGGGGCGCAGCTTGTCGAGCGACGGCGCGTCGGTGTTCGCGATCTTGTAGACGACACTGATCATCGAGTCTGCCTCGAACGGCAGATGGCCGGTCAGCATCTGGTAGAGGACGACGCCGGCCGAGAAGAGGTCCGATCGCGCGTCGACCGCGAGTCCCTGGACCTGCTCGGGCGACATGTAGTTCGGCGTGCCGAGCACCGCGCCCATCTGCGTCTGGTCGGCCTTCTGCGTCTGCTCGGTCTCGTTGATGCGGCAGATGCCGAAGTCGGCGACCTTGACCGTGTGCGTGTCCTTGACCAGCATGATGTTGCCGGGCTTGACGTCGCGATGGACGATGCCCTTCTTGTGCGCGTAGTCGAGCGCGCGCGCGAGCTGGATGCCGATCTCGACGATCACGCGCGGCGTGAAGGCTTTCCCCTCCTTCAGCAGATCGGCGAGCGTGCGCCCGTCCACCCACTCCATCGCGATGTACGGCTGACGGTCCTCTTCGCCGACGTCGAACACCGTGACGATGTTCGGGTGCGACAGGATTCCGGCGCCCTTCGCTTCGCGCAGGAAGCGCGCGCGATACTCGTCGTCGGCAAGCAGATGCGACTTGAGCGCCTTGATCGCGAGCGTGCGGTCGATCTTCGGGTCGTAGGCCTTGTAGACGCGCGCCATCGCGCCTTCGCCCGACATCTCGTCGATCTGGTATCGCCCGACCTCTTGCATGCACTCCCGCCCCGGGGGATGTCGTTTAGCGTCGCTTGGCGACGTCAGCTCCCCCAAGCATCGAGTATGCCAGATCGTTTACATCGACTCATGCTCCGGCTGCGCTTGCGTGGGCGGATTCGCGGCAGCGCGTTGGATTCGCGCCACCCGGAGCAGCCTCCCTCGCGACCTCGCGAGACGGGCATCCCCGTTCCTGTCCCGCGGAGCAGGGATCAGCTACCCTTCAGCTGCGCGCGGATCTCGCCGCCGGGATTCTGCGCGCTGTGCACGTTGACGTAGAGCTTGCCTGCCTTGTACGACGCGTACTGTGCTTCGGTGAGCTTCGCATTGGCGGGCGCCTCGAACGTGGTGTCGCTCGTCTTGGTAAACGGAACGATCACAGGCCCGTTCTGACCTGCTGCGGCTTCGTGAATGTGCGCAGCGGTCGGCGTCATTCCGGTGACCGTGATCTTCACGCTCACCGAGCGATCGTCCTTGATCGTTACCGTCCCGGAGCCCGCGGCGCTCGTCTGGACCGGCGGCACTTCATTGGCGCCGGTGAGCGAGACCTGCTCGCTGCCGCCCATCGACATCGTCTGGCAGCTCGCCGCCAAAGAGACCGCGGCCGCGAGCGCGAGCGCAGTTATCCATTTCTTCTTGTAAATCTTGGTGTTCATTTCGTCCTCCGTTGGGGATTGATTACGCCGGCGCCGGCGACCCTGCCCGGCGGGTTTTTCGCGGGCGCGTGCGGCAAACCCTGCCGGCGTTCGCTTCACGCGTCAAGGGAAATCAATGCAACTTCGTGTCGGAATAAATCCTACATTTCGGCTGTAACGTCAGCCGAACGAAAGGCAGGTGCAACGCGCGACGCTACTTCCCCCAGCGCAGCGCGAGCGGAGCGAGGTCGCGCGCGAGCTCGAGCAACCCGTTGCGAGTCGCCGGATGCAAACGCTCGAGCGGATGGCGCACGGCGTCGCTTTTGATGACGCCGCCATCGGCCATCACGGTCTTCGTCGCGCGGAGTCCGCACTGGCGATTTTCGAAGTTGACGAGCGGGAGGATGCGCGCGTACGCGGCGGCAGCTTCGATCCTTCGCCCTGCGCGATGGTGATCGACAACGGCCCTGATGAGATCGGGCAACAGCGCCGAGGGCATCGTGCCGGTTGCGCCCGCGTCCAGGTCCGCCATCAGCGTGATCGATTCCTCGCCGTCGAACGGACCGGCAATCGCCTCGCCGCCGGCCTCGATCAAGCTGCGGAGCTTCGCCGCGGCGCCGGCCACTTCGATCTTGAAATAGCGCACGAGCGGGACCTCGCGGGCGAGACGCGCGAGAAACGCAACAGACAGATTGACGCCGGAGAGCGGCGCATCCTGCACCATGATCGGAATGCGCGCAGCTTCCGCGATCAAAGCGAAGTGCTCGACGATTCCCTTTTCCTCGGCGCGGAGCGTCGCGCCGTGATAGGGCGGCATCACCATCAGCATCGCGGCGCCCGCCTTCGCGGCGGCGCGCGCGCGCTCGACGGCGATGCGCGTGCTGAAGTGGCTCGTTGTCGCGATCACGGGCACGCGTCCCGCGACGTGGGCGGTGCACACGTCGAGCAGCGTGCTGCGCTCGGCGTCGGACAGCAGGAACTGCTCCGAATAGTTGGCGAGGATGCACATGCCGTCGACACCCTGGTCGATCATGCAATCGAGAACGCGGCGTTGGCCCTCGATGTCGAGATCGCCGCCTTCGGTGAACGGGGTCGGCGCGATCGGAAAGATTCCCGCGTAGGGTATCGAGGGCGAGGGCGGCAAGGCTATCTCCGGCGTGGCTTGGATCGGCACCCGAGCGCGCAAACGTCATTGCGCGAGAGCATGGGAGAGCTCGATGCTCGCGCGAAAGCGGCGAATGCGCCGGTGCAGACTACTCCCGGCGAAATTCCGCGGCAAGGTTCGCAATTCCCGGCACGGGAACATCGGCGAGGCTCATCGCGCCGCGGGGGCGATCGTCGCGCCGGCGACGCCGTGACGCGCCAGCGCCGCGGCGACGAAGCCCGAGGCCTTCATCTCCTCGACGAACCCGGCGAGATAGCGGGCGCCGGCGGCACGACCCTTCGGCGTGGCCATCGCCTGCTCGATCACCATGAAGCGACCGCCAAGCAAACGCACGCCGGGAACGCGCTTCGCGTCGACCTCGAGCTGCTGCTTGACGCCGGCCGCGACGTCGAGCTTCTGCGCGACCATCGTGTCGACGACGACGGGAGAGGTCGGCGCGCGGACGAGCTGCGCGCGCTTCAACTCGCGCGACAGATAGAGGTCGTACGCGCTGCCGGCGCCGACGACGACGCGCACGTTGTCGCGATCAACGTCGGCGTTGTCGCGGATCCGGGAATCGGCGGGCACCAGATATGCGCCCTCGATGATCACGTAGGGCGCGGTGAAGTCGATGTCGACGGCGCGCGCGGGATCGATCGCGACGAACGCGACGTCCCACGCGTTCGCCTTCAGTCCCTCGACGACCTTGCCGGCTGCCGAATAGAGGACGAGCTCGACGGGAACGCCGATGCGCTTGCCGAGCTCACGCGCGAGGTCGACCGAGACACCGCGCGGCTCGCCCGTCGTCGCGTCCCGCGCTGCGAGAACCGGGTTGCCGAAATTGATCGCGGCGCGGAGCTTGCCGCCGGGCGCGAGCGCCGCGACTGCTGCGGAGCTCGCCTCGGGTGCCGCGAGGGCGGGCGCGACTGCGGCGAGCGACGCAGCGAGGATCAACATCAGCACAGCGCGAACCATGCGATTCCTTTCGACCGAGCGGTACAGCGACGCATTATTCCCGATTTTCCGCGCTCGGCGTGACAACCGGACGGCACCCCCGTGCGTTATGATTTCCGCATATTTGCGGGTCGCGCGCCCGCAGCAGAATTCCAAGAGGGGATCGAGTAACGATAAGGGGCGATCGAATGGGAACGAGACTCAACGCAATTCTCGGGGCGGCTGCGGCCGTCATCGCAACGCAGGCCGCCGCGCAGGTGACGTTCTACGATGCCGACGGCTTTTACGGCAACGCGTTCATGGTGCGGCAGAATACGCCGAACTTTTCGCCGCTCGGTTTCAACGATCGCGCGTCTTCCGCGGTTGTCGAGCGCGGCCGGTGGCTGGTGTGCACGGACTCGGGCTTCAGAGGCAAGTGCATCGTGCTCGTTCCGGGCAACTATCCGTCGCTCGCGCTCTACGACATGAACAACCGGATCTCGTCGGCGCGGCCGGTCGGAGGCAACGAGCTCTCCTATCTGGCCGTGACGCCACCACCTGCGCCGGCCCCCGCGTACGAGTACCGCTGGCGCCCGGAGGAGAAGCTCTTCGAAGTCCCGGTCTCGTACGTGCGCGCAGTCGTCGGTCCGCCGGAGCAGCGCTGCTGGGTCGAGCGCCAGCAGGTCGTCGAGCCGTCGCAGCCCAACGTCGCCGGCGCGATCATCGGCGGTGTTCTCGGCGGCGTGCTGGGTCACCAGATCGGCGGCGGAACCGGCAAGACGGTCGCGACCGTCGGCGGCGCGGTCGCGGGCACGGCGGTCGGCGCGAACGTCGGCAGGAGCCCCGGCGGCACCTACAGCCAGGACGTCCAGCGTTGCGAGGCGGTTCCGGGCTCGGCGAAGCCCGAATACTGGGACGTGACCTACTACTTCAACAACGTCGAGCATCACATCCAGATGAACGCGCCGCCCGGCCAGACGATCTGGGTCAACGGCCGCGGCGAGCCGCGGGGGTAACGCTTCGCCACGAGGAGCCAGGTTCGCACCCGCTTGCGGGCTTAGGCTTCGCATGCGCCCGCAAGCGGATGCGCACCCGGCTCCTCTAGCATCCGCGAGGCGGGGGTAGCTCGAAGCAGCGTCGAGTGTGCGTTCGCCTGCGGGCGCATGCGAAGGCCTAAGCACGCAGGCGAACGCGCGCTTGACGCTGCAGATCTACCGTTTCGCTTCCGGTCCCGCGAGCGCCATCGCCTTCCTGTACGCCGGGCGCACTTCGATCCGCTTCACGTAGGCGGCGATGTTCGCGTACGGCGCGATCTCGAAGTCGAGGAAGCGCCGCATCGTCGTGACCGGAAACGTCATCATCACGTCGGCCGCGGTGAAGTCGGCGCCGGCGAAGTATGGGACTTTCGCGAGCTCCGCGTCGACGAATCCGAGCAGCAGCTTCATTCGCGCCTGCACGCGCGTGCCGAGTGGACTGGCGCTCGCCTCGGGAATGCGCGACAGCGTCAGCGCGATCAGCAGCAGCGTCATCAGGCTCCCCTCGGCGAAATGGAGCCAGTAGATGTAGCGCGGATACGCCGCAGCGTCCGGAGCGATCGCGAGGCGGCCGTTGCCGTAGCGACCCAGGATGTACTCGACGATCGCTCCCGATTCGGCGAGCACGGTCTCGCCGTCGCGGATGATCGGCGCCCTTCCGAGCGGATGAATCGCCTTCATCGCGTCGGGCGCGGCGCCGTTCTCCTCGCGCTGGAAGCGCTCGAGCTGGTAGTCGAGGCCGAGCTCCTCCATCAGCCAGACGATGCGCTCGGAGCGCGACGTCGAGAGGTGATAGATCGTGATCATTCGGGATACCCCGTTCGGTAGAGGCCGCAGCCGCAGAGTATCGCCTACTTGTCCTGCTTCGCGAATATCGAGCGCAGCGTATCCATCGTGTCGGCGTCCTCCAGCTTCTTGTCCGGACGGTAGCCTTTGACGCGCGCGAACCGCAGCGCGAGCCCGCCCGGGTAGCGCGGGCTCGCCTGCAGATCGTTGAACGCGATCTCGACGACGAGCTCGGGGCGCACGCGCACCGTCCAGTCGTCGCGCGCGACTTCGCGCTTCAGGAGCTCCTCGGTCTGCCACGCGAGCATCGCGTCGGTCAGTCCCTTGAACGTCTTGCCGAGCATCACGAACTGGCCGGTGGCCCGATCGATCGCGCCCAGGTGCAGGTTCGAAAGAAACCCGCGACGGCGGCCGTGCCCCCATTCCGCCGCGAGCACGACGAGATCGAGCGTGTGCGTGCGCTTCACCTTGAGCCACTGCGCGCTGCGCACGCCGGGGTCGTACGTCGCCGCGAGCGACTTCACCATCACGCCTTCGTGGCCGCGCTCGAGCGCCTCGTCGTAGAACGCCTGCGCGGCGGCGAGCTCGCTGGTCACGAGCCGCGGAATCAGGAGCTCCGACGGAAGCGCCGCCGACATCGCTTCGAACCGGGCGCTTCCCGGCAACGCAGCGAGGTTCTCGTCATCGCGGCACAGGCAGTCGAAGAAGAAGACCGACAGCGGCATCGTCGCGCGCATCGCGTCGACGTCGAGCTCGCGTCCGAACCGGCGCATCGTGTCCTGGAACGGATAGGGCGCGCCGTTCTGCTTGAGCGCGATCGCCTCGCCGTCGAGAATCAGCGAGCGCGCGCCGGCTTTCCGGACTGCGGACACGATCTCCGGCGCGGCTCCCGTCGCGTCGTTCCCGGTCCGCGTGTAGATTCGCACGTCGTCGCCGCTCTTGTGGACCTGGACTCGCGCGCCGTCGACTTTCCATTCGAGCGCCGGCATCGCGATACGACC
>DASSGI010000064.1:0-6662 GCA_035857655.1 Casimicrobiaceae bacterium
CCATCAGCGTCGCGTTCGGCACGTCGACTCCGACCTCGATGACGGTCGTCGCGACCAGCACGTGGATCTTGCCGGCGACGAAATCGGCCATCACCGCCGCCTTGTCGTCGGGCTTCATCTTGCCGTGAAGCAACCCGACGCGAAGCTCGGGCAGCGCGGCGGTCAGCTCGGCGTGGAGCGCGACGGCCGTCTGCAGCTCGAGCTTCTCGGACTCCTCGATCAGCGGGCAGACCCAGTAGGCCTGGCGGCCCTCGGTGCACGCGCGGCGCACGCGCTCGACGACCTCGCTGCGACGCCGGTTGTTGACGAGCCGCGTCGCAACCGGCCGGCGTCCCGGCGGCATCTCGTCGAGGGCCGAGACGTCGAGATCGGCGTAGAACGTCATCGCGAGCGAGCGCGGGATCGGCGTCGCGCTCATCATCAGCTGATGCGCTTCCCCCGCCGCCTTGCCGCGAAGCTTCAACCGCTGCGCGACGCCGAAGCGATGCTGCTCGTCGACGATCGCGAGCCCGAGCCGCGGCAGCAGCACTTCGTCCTCGAAAAGTGCATGCGTTCCGATCGCGAACATCGCGTCGCCCGAGGCGAGCGCTGCGCGCGCCTTGTTCCGCGCTTTCGCCGGAAGGCTTCCCGAGAGCCATGCTGTCTCGATCGAAAGCCCGTCCAGCCATTGCGCGAGCTTGCGGTAATGCTGCTCGGCGAGAATCTCGGTCGGCGCCATGAATGCGACCTGGCGCCCCGATTCGATCGCCTGCAGCGCTGCAAGCGCGGCAACGATCGTCTTGCCGCTGCCGACGTCGCCCTGCAAAAGGCGCTGCATCGGCACGGTGCGCTTCAAGTCGCTGCTGATCTCCTTCCACACCCGCTCCTGCGCACGCGTCAGCTTGAACGGGACGCGCTCGCGCAAAGCGCTGGCGAGCACGCCCGTGCCGGTCAGCACCGGCGCGCGTCGCGCCGCACGCGCCTTGCGGTGCGCCTGCAGCGAAAGCTGCTGTGCGAGAAGCTCGTCGAATTTCATCCGCGTCCACGCGGGATGCACGCGCTCGTCGAGTGCGCGCTGCGCCGGCGACGAGAGCCGAGGCGGCGGCGCGTGCAGGAAATGGACGGCGTCCGGAAATTTCCAAAGCCGCAGCCGCGCGACGAGCGCATCGGGAAGGAGCTCCACGGTGAGCTCCGGATTCGCCGCGAGCACACGGGCGATCAGCTTGCGCAGCGTCTCCTGTCCGAGCCCCGCCGTCGTCGGATAGACGGGCGTCAGGCGATCGGGGAGCGGCGCGCCCGGTTCGACCACTTTGAACTGCGGGTGCACGATCTCGCGGCCATAGTGCCCGTCGCGCACGTCGCCGAACACGCGAACGCGCTTTCCGGGCGCGAGCGCCTTCTGCTGGCTCGGATAGAAATGGAAAAAGCGCAGCACGAGCTGCGCGCGCGCACCTCCGTCGTCGTCCTCGAGCAGACAGACCAGCTGGCGCCGCGGCCGGTACTGGATCTCGGTGTTGACGACCCTTCCTTCGGTCTGCTGAAGCGCGCCGCTCGCAAGCGATGCGAGCGGTATCACGCGCGTGTGGTCCTCGTAGCGGAGCGGCAAGTGCAGGACGAGATCCTGGTCGCGCAGAAGGCCGAGACGCGCGAGCTGCTCGGTGAGCCCGCGCGCCACGGGGCGAGCGGAAGGTGCCGCGTTCGCAGGAGCCGGCGACGCCGGCGAGATTAAATCGGCAACGGTGCCTTTGCCGCGCGCGACGTCATCCCCCGAGCACGAGAATGCCTTCGACTTCGAGCTTCGCGTTCTTCGGCAGCGCAGCGACCTGGTAGGTCGCCCGCGCAGGGTACGGCGGCTTGAAGTAGGTCGCCATGATTTCGTTGACCTTCGCGAAATCGCCGAGATCGGCGAGCAGAATCGTGAGCTTGACGATGTCGTCGAGCTGCCCGCCGGCGGCCTGCGCGACGGCGCGGAGATTCCCGAACACCCGATGCGTCTGCGCGTCGATGCCGTCGGCGAGATTGCCGGTGGCGGGGTCGAGGCCGAGCTGTCCGCTCAGATAAACCGTCTGTCCGGCGCGAATGCCTTGCGAGTACGGTCCGAGCGCAACCGGCGCGCTTTTCGTCTGGATCGGTTCCTTCGCCATTGAATCGCCCCCCTCCGTTCGGGAATGCGGCGAATCTACCATGCGCGGCGGCAAACGTCAGTGCGCTCTATCTAGCGCTCGACTTCGAGGCCCGCTGCGATCCACGCGTCGATGCCGCCGTAGAGCGGCCGCACGCGCTTGAAGCCGACAGCGCGCAGCTTTTCGGCAACCCTTACCGCCGAGGCTTCGTTCGGACACGCGCAGTAGACGACGACCTCGCCGTCCTTCCGCACGCCGTCTACGCCTTCGGCGATCCTGTTGATGTTGATTGGCCTCGCGCCGGGGATGCGTCCGCTCGCCTCCTGCGCAAGCGTCGAGCGGACATCGAGGACGACCTTGATCTCGTCAGAGTCGAGCAGCGTCTTCAGTTCGTCGACCGTCACGCGGTCCATCCGGAGCTGCTTGATGAACAGGATCCGTCGCCACCACTTCGTTGCGATCCAGGCGGCGAACGCGGCGGCGATCAGCACGAGTCCCCATTTGCCGAGCGACGCCAGCGTGTCGAGCGCATCGCCGATTGCGTCGCGAAAGACGTAACCGATCGCTACGGCGACGCCGACCCAGAGCAGCGAGCCGACGAGATCGAACAGCACGAACTTCCAGTAGCGCAGGCCCAACGCGCCGGCGAGGGCCGTGGCGACGGACGCGAATCCGGGCACGAACTTCGCGAACAACATCGACGCCGGACCGAAGCGCTCGAAGATCGTCTCCGTCTGCCGCACGCAAGAGTCCGGCGACAGCGAGATGCGACACAGCGTCCGCAATACGCGCGTGCCGAAGCGGCGGCCTGCGAGATACCAGAGCGTGTCGGCGATGACTGCGGCGAGCGCTCCGACCGCCACGAGCGCGAGCACGCGGCCATCACCGACGGTCAGATAGGCGCCGGCGACGATCAGTGTCGGATACGCAGGAACGGGGACGCCGGCCTGTTCGGCCAGCACGTTCACGAACACGAGCCACAGCCCGTGCTGTTCAATCAGTGTGATCAGTTGGTTCATGAAGCTTTCTTCTTTCCACTCCGTCGAATCGCAACGATGCGCGATTTCTCGCGGCAACGCGGAGCGCGCCAGTTTACGCTGGGGTGCCCGATCGGCTATACTCATCCACCTCGGGGACGTAGCTCAGCTGGGAGAGCGCCGCGTTCGCAATGCGGAGGTCGGGAGTTCGATCCTCCTCGTCTCCACCAGAGATCCCTAAAGGCCGACATGTTGTGTCGGCCTTTTCCTTTCCGGCTCCGCGGAAACGTTGGGACGAGATGGGGCCGGCGCTATCGCTTTGCAAGTAGCGGATCCGGTCGGGCGGGATTCGCGGAAGGCTGCGCACGAGACAGCCGTAGACGGCAGCGTCGAAGTGGCCAACGCGACCACGCATCGCCTCGAGGACCTCCGATTCGGTCTTCATCGTGCCGACGTGACGCCATGCGTTGAAAACATGGAGGTCGCGACGCTCGCGAACGACGATCGCCCCCGGATAGGGCCACGGCGCAACACGAATCGGACGCAACGCCACAAACGATTTCATGAGATGGCGCAGGCGCTGCGTCTTTTCTCCGCAGGCCATTCCGCCGTCGTCGCATGCGGAACAGCGAACACGCCCCGATCGTGCGATGCCGAGCATGGCATGACACAACGACTGGCGCCGCGACAGTCGAACCAGCGCATTGCGCGCCTTGCGCTCGGAATCGAACATTCCGAAGAGCTCGGTCGTGTCGCACATCGGCTCGTGTGAAATTTCGACGAGCTTGAGGCAGGGATGGCGCTCGGGATTCGCGCGCCACGACAGAAGCGCGTACCGGGACTTCCGTCTTTTCTCCGCGTTCTCGAGCGCGATCCGCTGAAGCCGTGCTCCCAGCATTCCCTGCGTGACTCGCCACGTGATCTTCTCGATTCGATGCGAGATCGCGAGCGCATTCGCCGACGCGCGATCGATCCTGAAATAGGAGGTGAGCGCCGAGCGCAGACTGTGCGCGGCGCCGATGCGGAGGATCTCGTCGTCGCCGGCGCCGTGGAACACGTAGACGCCAGGCGAATCCGGCAGCCGATCGACGAGCGCGGGATCGAGATGCGCTGGAAGCACCGGCCCCGCGAGCAATTCCGCTACGGCCTCGGCGAGCCTCCCGCGTCCTTGCTCGCGCTCGATCGCGAACCAGCATGCGGCGAGCATTCGCGCATCCGGCAGCGCACGATGACGATCGACGGCGGCGAGGCCGTGACGGTCGACGAGCGAATCGAGGTCGTGCGCCGCATGCTCGGGGTAGAGCCGTCGCGAAAGCATGACGGTGCACGCGATCTGTGCGTCGAACGCGACGCCGACGCGCTCGAACTCGGCCTTGACGAACGCATAGTCGAAGCGCGCGTTGTGCGCGATGAAGAGCCTGCCGGCGAGTCTTCGTTCGAGATCGCCCGCGATATCTCTGAACGTAGGCGCGGAGTCCGGGTGCTCGGCGAGCGAAACGCCGTCTCCCCGCTGCGGCGGGCGCGCATCAGCGCCGCGCCTGGGCACGACGAAGGTCCCCCATTCGGTGATGCAGTCGGCGTCGACCGTGACGACCCCGATTTCGGCGATCCGATCGGTCGCCGGGTCGAGGCCGGTCGTTTCGACATCGACGAATGCGAGTCTCCGAAGGTCGGTCCAAGCTGGTGTCAATGGCTGCGCGAGGCGCATGGGGCATTATCGAACGATCGTTCGATCGACGGCAAGCCCGCATAATAGCGCGTTGTCAACGATGCACGGTCAACGTCGATCTGTCGGCGACGCTCGGTTTGCGGATGAGCGGATCCTGCGACCCGGTCTCCTTCACCGGAAACTACATGCTCGTCGACAAGCAGAAGCGGGCACGAGGCTTCGGGACGTTCAATCTGCCCCGCAAGGCACCGGAGTCGTTCAAGGCCGAGCCGACGCGCGCGCGCCGGTGACAACGGCTTCCTACCTCAAGGCGAACACGCAGTGCCTCATCGGATGTCCGCGTACCGACGAGGGCGCGGAATTCGTCTGCTCGAAATCGCTGCCGCACCAAGCTCAATTCGTGCAAGGAGCGCGTCAAGAAGGCGACGACGACGACCGTCCCCGAGACCGAGTGACCTTCCAACGGCCGCGTAGCGCCGCGGCCGGGCCTAGGAAGGCGTCTTCAGCGCCGCCTCCATTTTCTCCGGCGTAAAAGGCACCGAGCGCATGCGGGCGCCGGTCGCGTTGAACACGGCATTCGCAATCGCCGCCGAGACAAGCGCGGCCGTCGGTTCTCCGGCGCCCCAGGGCTTCTCGTTCGGGCGGTCGATCAGCTTGATCGCGACGTCCGGAACGTCCGGGAACGTGAGAATCGGATAGCTCGCCCAATCGAGGCTCGTCACCCGCGAGCGATCGAACTTGAGCTCCTCGAGGAGTGTCCGGCTCACCGTCTGCACGACGTTGCCCTCGATCTGGTTGCGCAGTCCATCCGGGTTGATGATCTGCCCGCAGTCGTGCGCGACGTAGAACTTCGGCACGCGAATCGCACCCGTCTTGAGATTGACCTCGACGTCGGCAACGGTGGCCACATACGTACGGACGAGCTCGTACTTCGTGTAGGCGACGCCGCGGCCGCGCGCAACGTCGCCGGAGATCGCCGAACGCACGGGTTGCGGCTTCCACGCGGCGAGCTCCGCGAGCGCCTTCAGCAGCTCGGCGCCGCGCGGGTCGTTCAGGTGCTTCAGCCGGAATTCGAACGGGTCGGCGCCGATCGAGGCGACGATCTCGTCGATGAAGCTCTCGTTGCCGAACGTGTTCTGCATCCGGCCGGGCGTGCGGATCCACGACGGCCGGAACGGCGTCTCCGCGAGCCAGTGCGCGGTCGCGCGGATGTTGGGGAACGTGTACGGAATGCCGAGCGACGCCTGGATGTTGCCCGGGTGCGACGGGTCCGTCGGCAGCCCCGCGAGCTCCGCCGGCAGCAGTGCCACGACGAGGTGGTCCGTTGGACGGACTGGCAGGAAGGCCTGCGAGTGCCAGCCGACGACGTTGCCTTGCGCGTCGAGCGCAGCCGCGTAATCGTACAGCGTCGGCGGACCTTTGGGATCCCAGCCGTGCTCGTCTTCGCGCATCCATTGGACGCGCACCGGCAATTCCGTTTCCTTCGCGATGAGGCAGGCATCCGCAGCCGCGTCCTCGTGCCCGTTGCGCCCGTAGCAGCCCGCACCTTCGATGTAGATACAGCGGACGTCCTCCGGCTTCATCTTGAGCATCATCGCGATCTGCTTGCGCAAGAGATGCGTCTGCTGCGACGCGCTCCAGCAGGTGATCTTGCCGTCGACGTACTCGGCGACCGCGCACGACGGGCCGATCGAACCGTGCGTGTGGATCGCGAAGTCGTAGGTCGCCTTCAGCATCTTCGCGTTGGGCGTCTTCAGGCCCTCGGCGGCATCACCGACCTTCTGGAAATCTTCGTCCTTGACGAGCTTCGTACCGCGCACGTACTCCCAGAGCTTCGCCTGGTCGGGGAGTCCCGCCCACTCGGACCACGTCGTATTGATTGCGCGGCTCGCGGCAATCGACGCCCACTCGGTG
>DASSGI010000065.1:0-4310 GCA_035857655.1 Casimicrobiaceae bacterium
CCGAAGAAATGAACGATTGCTGAAGCACGGTCCCCACGAGCGCGAACCCATTTTCCCGTTCGCGGATCACGGAAGCGAAATGGGAAAAGTGCTATTGGCGCCATGCCGCCAAAGTCTAATGCACCGGGTCTCAGCGTTTCATTGTACGCCACGCCTTGTCGGTTACCTTTACAGCGCTGCACTGGGTTGCCGATTTCCGTTTCACGCAGACTCGCAAAATCAATTAGTTAGAGCGATGGCCTAGCGATTGCCTGCTATTTGCTATCTCTTTGCTTGCGATTTGCTTACGGTACGGTGGGGACCGTGCTTCAGCAATCGCGACTAACGTGAGCGCGCGATCACGCGGCACCGGCTCGACGCCGAGCATCGCGCACGTTCGCAGATTGTTCGCGTAGACCTCGTCCGGGTCGGGCAGGTCGGGCGCCGGGTCGTCGGACATGTTCGCGATGATAGAAGAAGACCCACTACGGCAGGCTTTTTCTGGGGCGGCGTCCGCGCGGGATGTGAATCGCGCGCCATGTGATCGCGGCGTCGAGCCTGTGCGTCGGCATTCCGAGTCGCTCGCATTGCATGATGCGAGTGGGCGTCAGACCGAGAGCTCGAGCAAGCGCGCGGCGGCGTTCGGTGATCGTCACGGAAAGCGTTAAGGCCTAATGAGTAGAGAACGGCGGTAGCCCGCAATTAAGTATATAAGTTATTGTTTTATATATACGTCTGGCGGAAGGTGTGAGATTCGAACTCACGGTGCCGTTGCCGACACGCCGGATTTCAAGTCCGGTGCATTAGACCGCTCTGCCAACCTTCCGCGTGCGCTCGGCCTTGAAAAAGGCTGCTGGAACATGATATTACCAAGCCGAGCCACCTGTTTCCCGCTGGAACGCCGGGGGAACAGGCCAGGATTCTGTTAGTCTAACGCGCGAGTCCGTCGTGGACTCGATGACATCCTCTCGAGGAGATGCCATGGATAGCAAGTTCGAACCGGTGATGAGCCCAGGCGCACAGCCCGCGCCCGCGCGTGCGTCGATGCCCGAAGTGCAAGTCGCAGTCGACGCGAGCCGCGTCCTGCGCAATACCTATTGGCTGCTCGCATTGTCGATGCTTCCGACAGTCGCCGGCGCGCTCGCCGGGATGCAGCTCAACTTCATCAGCCTGTTCCGCGCCGCGCCGATCATGACGCCGCTGCTGATGTTCGGCGTGATGATCGGATCCCTGTTTGTCGTAACGAGACTCCGCAACAGCGGTTGGGGCGTGCTCGCGCTGTTCGGGTTCACGTTCATCGCCGGCCTGATGCTAACGCCGATCCTGACAGTCGCTGCGGGCTTCCGTAACGGCGGCCAGCTGGTCGCGCTGTCGGGCGGATTGACGGCTGCGGTGTTCTTCGCGCTGGCGGCGTACGCGTCGGTGACGAAGCGCGACTTCGCGTTCATGGGCAAGTTCCTGTTCGTCGGGCTCGTGCTGCTGATCGTCGCGTCGATTGCGAACCTCTTCCTGCAGATGCCGGCGCTGACAGTGACGGTCTCGGCGATCGCGGTGCTGATCTTCTCGCTCTACCTGCTACACGACCTGACCAACATCGTGCGCGGCGGCGAGACGAACTACGTGATGGCGACGCTCAACCTGTTCCTGAGCGTGTACAATATCTTCGTGAGCTTGTTGAACCTGCTCCTGATCTTTTCGGGGCAGCGCGACTAGAAGTGCACCAACAGCGACTTACGGGGCAACGCGAGTTGCCCCGTTTTTTTTGTGCCGTCGGTGGAGGGGTCAGAGACGACTTTTCCTTTAACCCTGGCAGTTTGATCTGTCCCCAAAAAGTCGTCTCTGACCCTACTTTTCAGCGCTCGAAGACCGCGATCGATTCGACGTGCGCGGTGTGCGGGAACATGTTGACGATCCCGGCCGCGGCGAGCTCGTAACCGTGCCCGTGGACCAGGACCGCCGCGTCGCGCGCGAGCGTTGCGGGGTTGCACGAGACGTAGACGATCCGCTCCGGCGGCCCGTCCCCGGGCAGCGCTTTCACGAGCGCGATCGCTCCCTCGCGCGGCGGGTCGACGAGCGCCTTGTCCAGCGCGCCCAGCGCCTCGACGGACTCCGGCGTTGCCTCGAACAGATTCATCGGGCGGAAGCTCGCGCGATCGGCCAAGCCATTGAGCGCCGCGATCTCGCCGGCGCGACGTACGAGCGTTGAGTTGCCTTCGATGCCGACGACCGTGGCGCCGCGACGCGCGATCGGCAGCGTGAAGTTGCCGATCCCGCAAAAGAAATCGGCGACGCGCTCGCCGAGGTGCGGGTCGAGCAGCGCGATCGCGCGGCCGACGAGCGTGCGGTTGATCGCCGGGTTCACCTGCGTGAATTCGGTCGGCGAAAACGGGAACACGAGATCGAATTCCGGCAGTTCATAGGCGAGCTGCGGGCCGCCGGGTGACAGCGGCGCGGCGGTCGCGGGACCGCCGGGCTGGACGAAAAACTGCACACCGTAGCGATCGGCGAACGCCTCCAGTGCCGCTTCGTCGGCCGGCGCGAGCGGCTCGAGAATTCGCAGGACCAGCACGTGTGCGGGGTCCTCGCCGTCGCCCACGGCGAGCTCCACCTGCGGCAGCCGATCGCGAACGGTCAACCCGGCGATGAGCGCGCGCAGCGCAGGCAGCAGATCGGAGATCCTGCGCGGCAGGATCGCGCACGAAGTCATATCGGCGACGAAGCTCGACTTCCGTTCGTGAAAGCCGACGAGCACGCCTCCCTTCTTCTCGACGTGACGGACGGAAAGCCGCGCCCGATTCCGGTATCCCCACTGCGGGCCGTGAATCGGCGGCAGCAACAGTGCAGCACGCACGCGACCGATGTGCCACAGCGCATCCTCGAGCGTGCGTTGCTTCGCAGCGACTTGCGCGGTTCCCTCGAGGTGCTGCAGCGAACAGCCGCCGCAGACTCCGAAATGCGGGCAGCGCGCCTCGACGCGCGCGGGGCTCGCCTTGACGATCGCCTCGGCGCGGGCGAGCTCGTACGTGGGCTTGCGCTTCAGCGTCGCGATCTTCACGACTTCGCCGGGAAGCGCGCCCTCGACGAAGATCGCCTTGCCGTCGACGCGCGCGATGCCGCGGCCTTCCTGGTCGAGCGAGGCGACGGTCACCGTCGCCGCTGGCGCGGAGGCGTTCTGAGCGGCCAGTGCTGTGGACATTGCGAAGCGAGCGCGATCGGGATGACGTTCGATTGTAACTTTCGCGAGGAAAGCAGCGCTTCCCTCGCGTCACGCCGGGCGCGCCGACACGGTCGAGTAGAATTCCAGGGATGCGTATCCTCGCGCTCGAAACGTCGACCGACTGGTGCACCGTTGCCGTCGGGGACGGCGCTCGCTGGCACCGTCGCGACGAGCGCGCGGGCCAGGGAGCGTCGGAACGGCTGCTGCCGATGATCGACGCCGTGCTCGCCGAAGCGGGATGCGCGCTCTCCGATCTCGACGGTCTCGCGTTCGGCGCCGGTCCCGGCTCGTTTACCGGGATTCGGATTGCGTGCGGCGTCGCGCAGGGCCTTGCGCTGGGTCGCGGACTTCGCGTCATTGCCGTTCCGACGCTCGCGGCGATCGCGCAGGAAGCTTTTCGCGCGCACGGCTGGCGACACGTGCTCGCCTGCGTCGACGCGCGGATGCGTGAAGTCTACGCGGCCGCCTATGCGCTCGACGACGACACCTGGCGCGAAATCGCCGCGCCGACGGTCGGGTCGCCGCAGGATGTCGTTCGACCGACGACGGAGCCGCATGAAAGCTGGGCGGGCGCCGGCAACGGATTCGCGTCCCCGACGCTTGGCTCGCAGCTCGGATTGACCGATGTCGATGTCGCGCTGCATCCGACGGCGCAGGCGATCGGCGAGCTTGCGCTTCCCCGGCTTCTTGCGGGCGAAGGGGTTGCGGCGGCCGACGCGCTGCCCTTCTACGTGCGCCATCGCGTTGCGCTCACGACGGCGGAGCGCGACGCCGGCGTCAGACTCTGAACGGCACGAGCGATGGCCACGCTTCCGAAGGAGATCTCGACGTGCGCCGTCGCGTGGCGTCCGATGCTTGACGCCGATCTCGCGAATGTCGCCGGGCTCGAGGCGCAGATTCACGCCGCGCCCTGGACCATCGGGAACTTCCGCGATGCGCTCGCCGCCGGATACGCGGCGCGCATCGGCGAGCGCGACGGCCGCATCGTCGCGTACGGCGTGCTGATGCTCGGACCGGGCGAGGCGCAGATCCTGAACCTCTCGGTTGTCCCCGACGCGCGCCGCCAGGGCATCGGCCGCGAGCTGCTGCGCCATTTCGTTGACGACGCGCGATG
>DASSGI010000066.1:0-8067 GCA_035857655.1 Casimicrobiaceae bacterium
AGCGTGGCCGATAGCACGAACGCGAGGAGCTTGTAGCGCTCGGCGTCGTAACCGAGCGATATCGCGCGCGGCTCGTTCTCGCGGATCGCCTTGAGCACGTTGCCGAACGGCGAGTGGATCACCCGGTAGATCAGCAGGAACGCCCCGATGAAGATCGCGAGCACGACGTAGTAGAGCGTCAGTGTATTGCTGAGGTCGAGGACCCCGAACAGCTTCCCTCGCGGCACCGCCTGGATCCCGTCCTCGCCATGCGTGAAAGGCGCCTGCAGGCAGAAGAAATAGATCATCTGCGCGAGCGCGAGCGTGATCATCGCGAAGTAGATTCCCTGGCGGCGGATCGCGAGCGCACCCGAGACGATGCCGAGCACGGCGGCCGCAGCGGTGCCCGCGAGGATCGCGAGCTCGGGCGGAGCGCCCCATTCCTTGGCCGCATGCGCCGACACGTACCCCGCGGTGCCGAGGAACATCGCGTGACCGAACGACAGCAGACCGCCGAAGCCGATCAGCAGATTGAACGCGCACGCGAACAGCGCGAAGCACAGCGCCTTCATCAGGAAGACCGGATAGATCCCGACGAAGGGCGCGACGGCGAGCAGCGCCGCCATCACGGCGGTCGCAATGAGCATCGTGCGCGGCGCGGATGGGTTGGCGCTGCCGACCGACGCAATTCCGTTCGCCGGGCTCGCGGTCGCCATCGCTACCGCTCCTTGCCGAACAGCCCGGCGGGCTTGATCAGCAGCACGATGACCATGATGACGAAGATCACGGTGTTCGACGCTTCCGGGTAGAACACCTTCGTCAAGCCTTCGATGACGCCCAACCCGAAGCCCGTGATGATCGCGCCGAGGATCGAGCCCATCCCGCCGATCACCACGACGGCGAAAACCACGATGATCATGTTGGCGCCCATCTGCGGGTTGACCTGATAGATCGGTGCAGCCATCACGCCCGCGAACGCGGCGAGCGCAACCCCGAATCCGTACGTGAGCGTGATCATCCTCGGGACGTTGACGCCGAACGCCTGCACGAGCGTTCGGTTCTCGGTCGCGGCCCGCAGGTACGAGCCGAGCTTCGTCCGCTCGATCAGGTACCACGTCGCGCCGCAGACGACCGCCGACGCGACGATCACCCACGCCCGGTATTTCGGCAGGAACATGAATCCGAGATTGAAGCCGCCGTTCAGCTCGTCGGGAATGCGATACGGGAGGCCGGAAGAACCGTAGTAGTTCGTGAATACACCCTGGATGATCAGCGCGAGGCCGAACGTCAGCAGCAATCCGTACAGGTGATCGAGCTTGTACAGGCGCGAGAGCATCGCCTTTTCGATCACGACCCCGGTCGAGCCGACGATGATCGGCGCGAGCACGAGCGACCACCAGTACCCGACGCCGGCGAGCTGCAGCAGGAAGTACGAGCAGAAAGCGCCCATCATGTACTGGGCGCCGTGCGTGAAATTGATGATGTTGAGGAGGCCGAAGATCACGGCGAGCCCGAGCGACAGCAGCGCGTAGAACGCGCCGTTGATCAGCCCGATCAGCAGCTGACCGAAGAGCGCCTGCGTCGGGACGCCGAATATCTCAGTCATCGGAAACCGGTCGTAAGCGCGGAGAGGTCCGGCATTCGGGGCGCGAAGCAGTTATCCGTCGCGCCGCGACCACGGTGCCAGCCCGGCACGAGCGCTGAATGCGCGACGGATAATGACGGCGAGTGTCATTTTACGAGCGGGCAGTCGCCGTCCTTGAGCGGCCGGAACGCCTGATCCGCCGGAATCGTCGCGCGAATCTTGTAGTAGTCCCACGGCGCCTTGGATTCGGAGGGCTTCTTCACCTCGACGAGGTACGCCGGATGGATCTTGCGCCCGTCGACTCGGATCGACCCCTTGCCGAACAGCGGATCGTCGGTCGGCGTCTCCTTCATCTTCGCGATGACCTTGGTGCCGTCGTCGCTCTTCAGCGCTTCGACCGCCTTCAGATAGTGCGTGACCGCAGAGTACACGCCGGCATGGATCATCGTCGGATGGATTCCCTTGTCCTGTGCGGCGAAGCGCTTCGCGAACGCGCGGGTCTGATCGTTCATGTCCCAGTAGAACGTCTCGGTGAATATCAGGCCCTGCGCGGTTGGGAGCCCCAGCGCGTGGATGTCCGTCAGGAACACGAGCAGGCCCGCGAGGTTCTGGCCGCCCTTGACGATGCCGAATTCGGCCGCCTGCTTGATCGAGTTCGTCGTGTCGCCGCCGGCGTTCGCGAGCCCGATGATCTTCGCCTTCGACGACTGCGCCTGCAGCAGGAAGGAGCTGAAGTCCTGCGTGTTGAGCGGCACGCGCACTTTGCCGAGCACCTTGCCGCCGTTCTTGAGGACGACCGCTTCGGTGTCGCGCTCGAGCGCGTGGCCGAACGCGTAGTCGGCAGTAATGAAGAACCACGTGTCGCCGCCGGTCTTGACGATCGCGCTGCCGGTGCCGTTCGCGAGCATCCACGTGTCGTACGTCCAGTGGATCGTGTTCGGCGAGCAGGCCTTGCCGGTCAGGTCGGACGAAGCCGCACCCGAGACGAGGAACGCCTTGCCCTTGTCCTTCGTGATCTGGTTGACGGCGAGCGCGACGCCGGAATTCGGCACGTCGACGATCACGTCGACCTTGTCGGTGTCGTACCACTGGCGCGCGATCGCCGAGCCGACGTCGGGCTTGTTCTGATGGTCGGCCGAGACGAACTCCACCTTGTAGCCGCGCTTTTCGATGCCGGAATCCTCGACGGCCATCTTCGCCGCGACGACCGAGCCCGCGCCCGCGAGGTCGGTGTACAGGCTCGACATGTCCGACAGCACGCCGATCTTGACGACGTTGTCCGAAATTTGCGCCTGTGCGGCGCCCGCGGCCAGCGCAGCCGCCACCGCGAGCCCCACCAAAGTGCGTTTGAGTGCTGTCATGCTTTCTCCTTTGCCGTTGCTACGTCGACGGGCACGGACTCGAGCCGCCGGTTGATGATTCTGATTCGATGTCTTCGGTTCCCGATCGGGTCAGACGCCGAGGTATTCGTGCAGCTTCGCCATGTTAGCGTTGAGCTCGGCGTTCGGGATCATGTCGACGACTCGCCCGTGGTCTACAACGTAGTGGCGGTCGGCCACGGTGGCCGCGAAACGGAAATTCTGCTCGACGAGGAGGATCGTAAACCCCTGCTCCTTCAATTTCGCGATCGTGCGGCCGATCTGCTGGACGATCACCGGCGCGAGGCCTTCGGTCGGCTCGTCGAGGAGCAGCAATCGTGCACCGGTGCGCAGGATGCGGCCGATCGCGAGCATCTGCTGCTCGCCGCCGGAAAGCTTCGTGCCCTGGCTCCTCAACCGCTCCTTCAGGTTCGGGAAGAGCTCGAAGATCTGCTCGACCGGAAGTCCTCCCGGACGCACGACCGGCGGCAGCAGCAGGTTCTCTTCGACGTCGAGGCTCGAGAAGATCCCGCGCTCTTCCGGACAGTAACCGATGCCGAGCTGCGCAATGCGGTTCGACGCGAGCGCGCCGATCTCGCGGCCCTCGAAACCGATCGTGCCCTCGCGCCGCGGCACGATGCCCATGATCGAGCGCAGCGTCGTCGTCTTGCCGGCACCGTTGCGTCCGAGGAGCGTAACGACCTCGCCCGCGGCGACGTCGAAGCTGACGCCGTGCAAAACGTGCGACTCGCCGTACCAGGCGTTCAGCTCGCGTACGGTGAGCAGCGGCGCGCCCGCAGCGGTGGCTGCGCCTGTTGCGGCGTCTGCGGCGAGGACGTCAGGCAACTGCGGTCCCCATGTACGCTTCGACGACGGCCGGATGCCGCGAGACGTTGGCGTAATCGCCTTCGGCAAGCACCTCGCCGCGCGCGAGCACGGTGATGTGATCGGACAGCGTCGAGACGACCGACAGGTTGTGCTCGACCATCAGGACCGTGCGGTTCACGGCAACCTTTCGGATGAGCTGGGTGATCCGCTCGACGTCCTCGTGCGTCATCCCGGCGGTGGGCTCGTCGAGCAGCATCATCTCCGGCTCGAGCGCGAGCGTCGTCGCGATCTCGAGAGCGCGCTTGCGGCCGTACGCGAGCTCGCCGGCCTGCGTTGCCGCGAAATCGGAGAGACCCACGGCGTCGATCAGCTCGAGCGCGCGTTCGTGGAGCGCCGCGAGCTTTGCTTCCGAGCGCCAGAAGTCGAACGAGTGACCGTTGTGCCGCTGCAGCGCTATGCGCACGTTTTCAAGCACGGTGAGGTTCGGGAAGACAGCCGAGATCTGGAACGACCGCACGAGTCCCATCCGGGCGATCGCGGCAGGGCGCGAACCGGTGATCTCGTGCCCACGGTAGAAAATGTGGCCGCGCGTGGGCGTCAGGAAATGGGTAAGCAGGTTGAAGCAGGTGGTCTTGCCGGCACCGTTCGGCCCGATCAGCGCGTGAATCGTGCCACGGCGGATGCGCAGGTCGACGCCCTTGACCGCGACGAATCCTTTGAACTCCTTGGTGAGCTGCCGTGTCTCGAGAATCGTGTCGTCGGCCATGCCAAGCCGGCGCGCTACAACGGCGCACCGCCCATCGTCCCCCTAGCGACCGGCGATTATGGGCGACGCCGCAGGTGTTGGCAATGCTCGCCCAAGGGCGCCGCAGCGCGAACTCCCCGGGCTTGCCCTAGCGACCCCAACGCGGCTTGCGCTTCTCGATGAACGCGCCGACGCCTTCGGCGGCATCGTCGCCCAGCATGTTCCGCGTGATCGAGCGGCTCGCCGCCGCGTACGCCTGCGCAAGCCGGGACTCGATCTGCTCGTAGAAGAGCGCCTTTCCGGCCGCGCACACCGCGGCGGGCTTCTCGATGATCGCGGCGGCAAGTCGCTGCACCTCGGCGTCGAGCTCGGCGGGAACGACGACGCGGTTGACGAGCCCCCAGTCGCGCGCCGTTTCGGCGTCGACGAACTCTCCGGTGAACAGCATCTCGAACGCGCGCTTGCGCGAGACGTTGCGCGACACCGGGACGCCCGGCGTTGCGCAGAAGAGGCCGTAATTGATTCCGGAAGTCGCGAACCGCGCTTCCGTCGACGCAACCGCAAGATCGCAAGCGGCGACGAGCTGACAGCCTGCGGCGGTTGCTATCCCGTGCACGCGCGCGATCACCGGCTGCGGTAGCGCCTGCATCGTCAGCATCGCGCGGCTGCAGCGCTCGAAGAGATCACCGATGAACGCCTCGGTACGGTGTGCCATCATCTCCTTCAGGTCGTGCCCGCCCGAGAACGCGGTTCCCGCGCCGGCAATCACGACGACGCGAATCGAGGGGTCGGTCCCGATCGCGTCGAGCTCGCGCTGCATTGCCTCGATCATCTTGATCGAGATCGCGTTGAATTGCTTCGGCCGGTTCATCGTGAGCGTCACGACGCCGGCATCCACGGTACGGAGCAGCACGTCACCGGCGTCGACGCGTTTCGCGACGTTCGCGTCGTTCATTTCGCGGCCTCCGCTCCTGTATCGGTCATGTTTGAGGTAACCGCGTCGGCCGCGCTCACTCGATCGCCGACGCCGACTTTGCCTTCTCGCGCAGCACGAACTTCTGGATCTTGCCGGTCGACGTCTTCGGCAGCTCGCCGAAGACGACGCGCTTCGGCGCCTTGAAGCGCGCGAGATGCTCGCGGCAGTGCGCGATCATCTCGTCTTCGGTTGCCGCGGCGCCGGCCTTCAGCTCGACGAACGCGCACGGCGTCTCGCCCCACTTCGGATCGGGTTGCGCGACGACGGCGGCTGCCAGCACCGCCGGATGGCGATAGAGCGCATCCTCGACCTCGAGCGAGCTGATGTTCTCGCCACCGGAGATGATGATGTCCTTCGAGCGGTCCTTGATCTTCACATAACCGTCGGGCTGCATCACCGCGAGGTCGCCCGAGTGGAACCAGCCGCCCGCGAACGCTTCGCCGGACGCTTTCTTGTTCTTCAGATAGCCCTTCATCGTGATGTTGCCGCGAAACATGATCTCGCCCATTGTCTCGCCGTCCCACGGGACCTCGGTCATCGTCTGCGCGTCCATCACGGTCATCCCTTCCTCGACCGTGTAGCGAACGCCCTGACGTCCGTTGCGCTCGGTGCGCGCAGCGATCGACAGCGCACCCCACGCATCGTGCTTCGCGCACACCGCTGCGGGCCCGTAGGTCTCGGTGAGGCCGTAGACGTGCGTGATGTCGAAACCCATCCGCTCCATCCCTTCGATGACGGCAGCCGGTGGCGCAGCGCCCGCGACGAGGCAATGGACCTTCTGGTCGATGCCCGTCTTCATCTCGGCGGGCGCGTTAATCAGCGTCAGGTGCACGATCGGCGCGCCGCAGTAGTGCGTGACCTTGTGCGTGCGCATCGCGTCGAAGATCGCCTCCGCTTCGACCTTGCGCAGGCAGACGTTGACGCCCGCGTTGGCGGCCATCGTCCACACGAAGCACCAGCCGTTGCAGTGGAACATCGGCAGCGTCCACAGATAGACGGCGTGCTGCGGCATTCCCCAATCGATGATGTTGGACAGCGCATTCAGATACGCGCCGCGATGATGGTAGACCACACCCTTCGGATTGCCGGTCGTTCCCGATGTGTAATTGAGCGATATCGCATTCCATTCGTCGCTCGGGTGCTGCCACGCGTACTCGGGATCGCCGTTCGCGATGAACGCCTCGTAGTTGACGTTGCCGAGGCGCTTGCCGCCTGGTCCGAGCGCATCGACGATGTCGACGACGAGCGGCCTCGAAGCGACCCCGGCGAGCGCCTTCTCGATCGTCGGCGCGAACTCGGTGTCGGTCAGAAGGACCTTCGCGCCGCCGTGCTCGAGCATGAATGCGATCGCGTCGGCGTCGAGGCGCGTGTTGAGCGTGTTGAGAACACCGCCCGTCATCGGCACGCCGAAGTGCGCCTCGACCATCTCCGGCGTATTCGCGGCCATCACTGCCACCGTGTCCCCGACGCCGATGCCGGCGCGGGCAAGGGCGGACGCGAGCCTTCGGCAGCGCGCGTAGGTCTCCGCCCACGTGTAGCGGCGATCTCCGTGAACCACGGCGAGGCGCTGCGGGTACGTATAGGCGCTGCGCGCGATCAGCGAGAGCGGCGTGAGCGGCGTGTAATTCGCTGCGTTGCGATCGAGATCGCGCTCAAAGGCATTCGTGCGGGACATGATGGATTCGATCCGGCTGAGGCGGCGGGTTCTCGCGCGCGGTCCTGGCGCGCGGTTCTTCTCGCGTCGCTCCCATGATACTTCGATCGCGGGACGGAGCACGCGCTCGAGCCGGCCGCCGCGCTCCTTGCCGCGCGGTGCCGCTTCTCGTATGCTGCCCCGCCACCTCCCTCTCTCCATGGGCCATCGCCTTTCGAAAATCGTCACCCGTACCGGGGATGCCGGCACGACGGGCCTCGGCGACGGGACGCGCGTCGCGAAGGACTCGGCCCGCATCGCGGCAATCGGCGAGGTCGACGAGCTCAATTCGACGCTCGGGCTCCTCTTGACCGAGCCGCTCCCTGCTGCGATCGCGGCGTGTCTGACGAGCGCCCAGCACGATCTCTTCGATCTGGGCGGCGAGCTCTCGGTCCCCGGGTACTCGGCGCTCACCGATGCCCATGTGCAGCGCGTCGAAGAAGCCGTCGAAGCTTTCAACGCAGATCTCGATCCGCTGAAGGAGTTCATTCTTCCGGGTGGAACCCGCGCTGCGGCGCTCGCCCACGTTGCGCGTACCGTCTGCCGCCGCGCCGAGCGCGCGCTCGTTCGCCTTGCGGCGACCGATCCGGTCAGCGATGGGGCGCGACGCTATCTCAATCGGATGTCGGACCTCCTCTTCGTGCTGGCGCGGACGCTCAACCGCAGCGCGGGCAGGCAGGACGTTCTCTGGAAGCGCGATCGCTCGGCTTAGAAGGTCGGGGAGCTCGTCTTCCAAAGCCGATCCGCAGCGCGCATGCCCCCGTCACCCGTGGACCGCAGTAGCCGCCTCGCCGAGCTCCTCGCCCGGACCGCGCTGTCCGACCAGGCCGCCTATGCGGAGCTCTATCGGCTGACCGCGTCGCATCTGTACGCCGTTGCGCTGCGTATCTTGAGGGAGCCCGC
>DASSGI010000067.1:0-6836 GCA_035857655.1 Casimicrobiaceae bacterium
CGTGAATGCACCCGGTCCGCGCGTGATCGTCGCGCTCGATTTCGCAAACCCGATGCACGCGCTCGCGCTCGCCGATCGCCTCGACCCCGCCGGATGTGCGCTCAAGGTGGGCAAGGAGATGTTCGTCGTCGCCGGGCCGGAGCCCGTTCGCTGGATGATCGAGCGCGGCTTCCGCGTCTTCCTCGATCTCAAGTTCCACGACATTCCGAACACCGTTGCCCAGGCCTGCGCAGCGGCGACGCGTCTCGGCGTCTGGATGCTCAACGTCCATGCGGCGGGCGGCCGCGCGATGCTCGCCGCCGCGCGCGCGTCGGTCGATGCGACCGCCGCCGAGACCGGAAGGCCGAAGCCGCTGCTGATCGCGGTCACGGTGCTGACGAGCCTCACCGATCACGATCTCGCCGAAATGGGCGCGGGCGAGAGCGCGCCGCGACAGGCGCTTCGCCTCGCACAGCTCACCGCATCGGCGGGGCTCGATGGAGTCGTGTGCTCCGCCGTCGAGGCTCCCGCGTTGCGTTCCGCGCTCGGGCCGCGCTTCGCGCTGGTGACGCCGGGGATTCGACCCGCCGGCAGCGCGCGCGACGACCAAGCGCGCATCATCACACCCGAGGCGGCGCTCGCCAACGGCGCCGATTACCTCGTCGTCGGCCGCCCGATTACGCAGGCCGCCGACCCGGTTGCCGCACTGCGGGCGATCAACGAATCGATCGGAGTGCACGCATGAGGGTGACGATGATCGGGACGGGCTACGTCGGGCTCGTCACAGGCACCTGCCTTGCCGAGGTCGGCAACGACGTGCTGTGTCTCGACGTCGATGCGAAGAAGATCGACGTGCTCAAGCAGGGCGGCGTGCCGATCCACGAACCGGGGCTCGCCCCGATGATCGCGCGCAACGTCGCCGCCGGCAGGATGCGCTTCACGACCGACCAGGACGCCGCCGTCGCGCATGGCGTGCTGCAATTCATCGCGGTCGGCACGCCGCCCGACGAGGACGGATCGGCGGACATGAAGTACGTTCTCGCGGCGGCGCGCAACATCGGCCGGCGGATGAAGGAGTACAAGATCATCGTCGACAAGTCGACGGTTCCCGTCGGCACCGCCGACCGCGTTCGCGCGACGATCGACGAGGAGCTCCGCGCACGCGGCTCCGACATGCCATTCTCCGTGGTCTCGAATCCCGAGTTCCTGAAAGAGGGCGCGGCGGTCGAGGACTTCATGCGCCCGGACCGCGTCGTGATCGGCGCGAACGACGAACATGCGATCGCCGTCATGCGCGCGGTCTACGCGCCTTTCCAGCGCAATCACGAGCGGCTTCTGGTGATGGACGTGCGCTCGGCCGAGCTCACCAAATATGCGGCGAACGCGATGCTCGCGACGAGGATCTCGTTCATGAACGAGCTCGCCAATCTCGCCGACGAGCTTGGCGCCGACATCGAACACGTGCGCCAGGGGATCGGATCCGATCCGCGGATCGGCTGGCACTTTCTCTACCCCGGCGTCGGCTACGGCGGATCGTGCTTCCCGAAGGACGTGAAGGCGCTGCGGCATACGGCGACACAGTTTGGCCGCCCGCTGCGGATCATGGACGCGGTCGAGGAAGCGAATGAAGCGCAGAAGCGGCGCCTCGTCGAAAAGATCGTCGCTCGTCTCGGCGAGAACCTCGAGGGCCGCACGTTCGTGCTCTGGGGGCTCTCGTTCAAGCCGAACACCGACGACATGCGCGAGGCTCCGTCACGCGAGATCATCGCCGCACTCGTCGCGCGCGGGGCGCGCATCGTCGCCTACGACCCGGTCGCGATGCCCGAAGCGAAGCGCATCTACGGCGAGTCGGGCTCAGTTTCATATGCGGCAACGCCGATGGAGGCGCTCGCCGGCGCCGACGCGCTCGTCGTCGTCACGGAGTGGCAGGAGTTCCGCAGCCCCGATTTCGACGCGATCGCGCGCACGTTGCGGATGCCGCTCGTCTTCGACGGACGCAACCTGTACGATCCCGCGCAGGTACGCGCCGCCGGAATCGAATATTTCTCGATCGGGCGCCGCTGATCGACTTGCCGATGGCCGCAGCGAATTCCCGGTTCTCGGCCTGGCGCGCACGCGTCGGGCGCGCCCGCGTGCTGATCGCGGGCGACGTGATGCTCGACCGTTACTGGTTCGGCGACGTCGAGCGCATCTCGCCCGAAGCGCCGGTGCCGGTCGTGAAGATCGCTCGCAGCGAGGAGCGGCCGGGCGGTGCCGCGAATGTCGCCCGCAACGCAGCCGCGCTCGGAGCTCGCGCGACGCTCATCTCGGCGACGGGCGTCGACGAGGCGAGCGCGACACTCGAGAAGCTCCTTGCCGCCGACAACGTGCGCGCATCGTTCCATCGCGACGGCGGTTTCCCGACGACGGTCAAGCTTCGCGTTATCGGACGCCAGCAGCAATTGCTGCGCATCGATTTCGAAACCCCGCCGTCGCACGAAGTCCTCGCGACGACGCTGGCCGAGTACGAGCGGCTGCTCGCCGACAGCGATCTCGCGATCCTGTCCGATTACGGCAAGGGCGGGCTCGCGCACATCGCGGACATGATCGAGCGCGCTCGCGTCGCCGGCAAGCCTGTGCTCGTCGACCCGAAGGGCGAGGACTGGGATCGCTATCGCGGCGCGACCGCGATCACGCCGAATCGCAGCGAATTCCGGCAGGTCGTCGGGCGCTGGAAGGATTCGAACGAGATGGCGCGCAAGGCGCAGCAGCTGCGCGCAGACCTCGATCTCGAAGCAGTCCTGGTCACACGATCCGAAGAAGGCATGTCGCTCTACACGGCCGCGGGCGCCGACGACATTCCGGCCGTCGCGCGCGAGGTCTACGATGTCTCCGGCGCGGGCGACACAGTGATCGCAACGCTCGGCGTCCTGCTCGCCGCCGGCGCGGATCTCGGGACGGCGGTGCGCATCGCGAACGAGGCCGCCGGCGTCGTCGTCGGGAAGCTCGGCACCGCGGTCGTCACCCCCGACGAGCTCGCCTAAGGAGCGGGTCGACGGCCCGTGGCGAAAGCGAAGACCGTCTACAGTTGCACCGAGTGCGGCGGCCAGAGCCCGAAGTGGCAGGGCCAGTGTCCGCATTGCGCAGCGTGGAACACGCTGGTCGAATCAATCGCGGCGCCGCGTGCGTCGCGATTCGAAAGCGTCTCGGGAACGCCGAGCAGCGTGCGCTTGCTCGGAACGGTCGACGCGAAAACGAGCCCGCGGTTCCCGACAGGCGTCGAGGAGTTCGACCGGGTGCTCGGCGGCGGGCTCGTGCCTGGAGGTGTCGTGCTGCTGGGCGGCGATCCGGGGATCGGCAAGTCGACGCTGCTGCTCCAGGCGATGGCGGCGATCGGCGCGACGAAGAAGGCGTTGTACGTGACCGGAGAAGAATCGGTCGAGCAGGTCGCGCTGCGCGCGCAGCGCCTCGGTCTGCTGAACGCGCCGGTATCGCTGCTCGCCGAGGTGCAGCTCGAGGCGATCATCGCCGCGATTGGCAGCGAAGCGCCGGAGGTCGTCGTTATCGACTCGATCCAGACGGCGTACACCGAGGCGCTTGCGTCGGCGCCCGGTAGCGTCGCGCAGGTGCGCGAATGCGCCGCCCAGCTTACCCGTCTTGCCAAGCAGCGCCACGTCGTCGTGATCTTCGTCGGCCATGTCACGAAGGAGGGCGCGATCGCCGGCCCGCGCGTACTCGAGCACATCGTCGACACCGTCCTCTATTTCGAAGGCGATACGCATTCGAGCTTCCGCCTGGTACGCGCGATCAAGAACCGCTTCGGCGCGGCGAACGAGCTCGGCGTGTTCGCGATGACGGAGAGGGGCTTGCGCGGGGTCGCCAATCCGTCGGCGCTGTTCCTGTCCCAGCATGGCGAGAGCGTGGCCGGGTCGACCGTGGTTGCGACGCTCGAGGGCACGCGGCCGTTGCTTGTCGAGATCCAGGCGCTCGTCGATCCGGTGCAGGGCGGGTTGCCCAAGCGGCTTTCGGTCGGTCTCGATCCGCAGCGCCTGTCCTTGCTCCTCGCGGTGCTTCACCGTCACGGCGGTGTCGAGACCGCCGGCTACGACGTCTTTGTCAACGCAGTGGGCGGTGTAAGGATCAACGAGCCGGCTGCCGACCTCGCGATCCTTCTCGCGGTGCACTCGTCGCTTACCGGGAAGCCGTTGCCGCCGAAGACGCTCGTTTTCGGCGAAGTCGGACTCGCGGGAGAGGTTCGGCCCGTTCAGCGTGGGCAGGAGAGAATCCGGGAAGCCGCAAAGCTCGGGTTCCGCCGGGTTGTGATCCCCAATCTTAACAAACCGCGGCAACCAATTGATAATGTGAATATTGTTACGGCGGATCGCGTTGATCAGGCGCTGGCGATACTGAGGGAATGACGAGGGACAACGGCAATGGCAGATCCTGACGCATCGGGCTCGCTCGCATCTGCTGCAACACCGCTCTGGGCGTCGGCGTCCGCGACGGACATCGCGTCGATCCCTCTGGTGTTCGTCGTCGGGACCGGACGCTGCGGCACGCACACGTTATGGAAGCTGTTCGAATCCGTGCCGAATACGCTCAGCACCCACGAGGGCCAAGGGACGGTGCGCAAGGGGCCGCCGTCGTTCGTCGGCAGGCGCGTGGCGATAGGTTACATGCCGGAGTTGAACGGCTATCTCTATCACTACGGAAGCGAAACCGACTTCGCCCGGACCTTTGCGCCCGATGCTGCGATGCGCGCGCTGATGGACGGTTGTTTCGCCGGGCGCGCGAACGCAATAGCGTGGTGCGCGACGCATCGCATCGCGTATTGCGACGCCAACCCGTTCGGGTTCAATTTCATCAACTATCTGCATGCGAGGTTTCCGCGGGCGAAGTTCATCCATCTGGTGCGCGACGGCTATGCGTGCGTGCGCTCCTGGTCGCGGCGCGACGCGACGACGTATCCGGACGACGTGCCGAACACGCCGGCCGCCATCTCGTGGCTGCTTGCGAAGCCGATGCCGCTGCCGTCGGATCCGGCTCGCGGCGAGTGGGAGAAGTTCGACCGCCTGCAGCGGATCAGCTGGTTCTGGAACGCCGTGAACGAGAACATCGCGCTGCGGCTCGAGCGCATTCCGGCCGAAAATCGTCTTCTCGTGCGGATCGAGGACGTGACGCAGGAGAATGTTCCCGCGCTCCTCGATTTTTGCGGACTTCCACGGCAATTCACGCCGGAATCGCTGGCACCCGACAATCGGTCCGAGGGCCCGTCGATCGAGTGGACGCCGGAGAACATCGGCAAGTTCAACGCGCTCGCCTCAGCAACGATGACGAAGCTCGGCTATCCGATCCGCTGAGGGCTGCAGGCGTCGGCCCCGGAGGACGCCCTGATATCGAGTGTCGCATAATTGTTATTATGTCAAATTAGATCATACGGCACGATCGACGAGCACGACCGAACTCACTGCTGTCGGAGACCACACTCGCAACACCGCAACCCGGCTCGAGCCCCGCAATGCATACGCGGTGGCGGAAAGTCGAGTGAGAATGCGGGGATGGATGGGCGTTGCGCGGCGAATTGCAATCCGCTCGAGGCGGCATTCGATCGCCGCTCGCGTCGATCGGACAGTCGTGCGTCATCGAGCACCGCGCTCTCCGGGGCGCTCCGTTGGGTCTGCGGATTGATTCTCGGATCGCTCGCCTTCGCGGCCCCCTCCTCCGATGCGCACCCGCTTTCGCTGCAGGAATGCTTCGAGGGGGGCGACTTCATCGCGCATGCCGCTCAAGCGCGAGACAACGGAATGACAAAGGATACGTTCAGCGACAAGCTTCTCGCTGACATTTATCTCATCCAGGCGTTTCCGCGCGAGCTGCGGTGGTTCGTCCAGGATCCGGAGGACGCCGAATTCCTGCTTGCCGAGGCGACAACGGTCTTCGACCAC
Source organism: Casimicrobiaceae bacterium (assembly GCA_035857655.1). Lineage (GTDB taxonomy): Bacteria > Pseudomonadota > Gammaproteobacteria > Burkholderiales > Casimicrobiaceae > CAIWHR01. Next base: position 5,904 of record DASSGI010000067.1, read on the forward strand.
CCACGGGCACCCGAAGCGCATCGCACCGATTTTCTGTCGCGCTGTTTCGACCGGAAGCTGGGCACTGACGGCTCCGAGGTGCCAATTGGACGTGACGAGGGGCCCGCAAGCCAACCGAAGGGGTCCGGATCAGTACCTCGAGACTGAATCGAGCTGTTGGCCCAGACCTCGGGCAGTACGTTGCAATGGCACCCTAAACCTCTGTTTTTCGCCCCGAATCGTCGCTCGATTCCGAACCTCATAAAGCATTATTTAATCGCGTTGTAAGCCTTTGTTTTTCCGCTGCTGTGGGTAGGTCGACCACCCTATCCGCGCCCCGCTCCGGATTCCACCCCGCATCCATCCGCGCTCCCGCTGCGTAGATACCGCCGCAGGGCCGCGCCGAATCGCTACGTGTGCTTCCAGACGATTCGCGGCACCGTGCTTCGTCCGGCGCGGCGACAACGATCGAACGAGACCAACGATGACACGCTACGAACGGGAGTGCCCGCGGCCGCTCGCGCGGGTGTTGCTTTCAGCCTTCTTCGCGAGCGCCGCGCTGAGCCTGGCGGTGCCCGTATCGGGATCGAGCCACCGCGAGGCGCCCCTCATCACGACGATGCCGAAGGTCGATGCCACGGATTTCTACGTGTTCCGAAGCTACGAGCCAGGGCGCGACGCCTACGTGACTTTCATCGCCAACTACATCCCGCTGCAGGATGGTTACGGCGGTCCGAACTTCTTCCAGATGGACCCGGATGCCATCTACATGATCCACGTCAACAACGACGGGTCCGGCAATCCGAACATGACGTTCCGCTTCGCGTTCCAGAACACGAACCTCGACACGAAGCTTCCCGTCGGCGGCAAGCAGGTGTCGATTCCCCTCGTGATCAACGGCGGCCCGATCAACGGACGCTTTCCGGCGGGGATCAACGTTCGCGAGACCTACAA